>JACCXW010000104.1 GCA_013696785.1 Geodermatophilaceae bacterium
GGCCGGCGGTGACGGTGACCAGGGCCTCCGGGGAGGATCCGACGACGTCGATGCCGTCAGGGAAGCGCAGCAGGTACATGTACGGGCTCGGGTTCGTGGTGCGCAGCACGCGGTAGACATCGAGCGGGTCCGCGCTCGGCCTCATCCCGAAGCGCTGGGACAGCACGACCTGGAACGCCTCGCCGGCCCGGATTTCGCGTTTTGCCTGCTCGACGGCGGCGGGGTAATCACCGGCCGCGGTCCGCGACGAGTACGTCGGTTCCGGGGAGTGCAACGTCGACACGGTCGGCGGGGTGGGTGCGGCGAGACCCGCCGTCATGGCGTCCAGCCTGCCGATGGCTTCGTCGTACGCCGCGGACCGCGCGCCCGGACCGGGCAGGATGTTCACGACCAACAGGATCGATCCGTCGGAGTGGTCGAGGACAGCCACGTCGGTGGCCAGCATCATCGCGAGATCGGGCAGCCCCAGGTCGTCCTCCGCGGTTGCCGGCAGTCGCTCCAGCCGGCGAACGGCGTCGTACGCGACGTAGCCGACCAGCCCTCCGGTCAGCGGTGGCAGGTCCTCGCGAGGTGGCGATCGCAGCGCCTGTGTGGTCTGCCGTAGAGCCAATAGCGGGTCGTCCGACAGCCCGTCGACCGGGGCCTGTCCCACCCAGGTCGTGCGGCCGTCGACCTCGGTGAGCACGGCCGGGCAGCGGACACCCACGAAGGAGTACCGCGACCACGACCGCCCCTGTTCGGCGGATTCCAGCAGGAACGTCCCCGGCCCCCCGGCGAGCTTGCGGTAGACGCCGACCGGCGTCTCGCCGTCGGCCAGCAGCCGGCGGGTGACCGGGACGACCCGGTGCTCCTCGCCCAGCGCCTCGAACTCGGCCAGGGTGGGGGTGTCCGTGCCGAAGACCATCAGTTGCCGGGTTGCCCGGGCAATGCGTCGACTGCGCCGTCGTCGAAGCAGCTGCGGGTCCCGGTATGGCAGGCCGGGCCGTGCTGGTCGACGCGGACCAGCAGCGCGTCACCGTCGCAGTCCAGTGCCACCGTGCGCACCCACTGCCGGTGCCCAGACGTCTCACCCTTGACCCAGTACTCCTGGCGGCTGCGGGAGAAATAGGTGACGCGGCCGGTGGTCAGCGTCCGGTGCAGTGCCTCGTCGTCCATCCAGCCGAGCATCAGCACCTCACCGGTGTCGTACTGCTGGGCGATCGCCGGGAGCAGGCCCTGCGGGTCGCGCTTGAGCCGGGCGGCGATCGCCGGGTCGAGCTCGGCGGCACCGATGGTTCGCTCGCTCCGCTCGCTCACGACCTCCACTGCGGGTTCTGCGCCTGCGCCTGGCCTTGCTTTTCCGCGATGAACTTCGACACCGCGCTGCTGAAGGCCAGACCGAGTGCCACGGCAGGCATGACGGCGAAGAACAACGGAATGACCACGGCACCGTCGAAGTCGGCGGTGTCAAGGCCGTCCAGGCTGGAGATCCGGATCAGGTAGTACACGACCAGGGCGAGTTGGACTCCGTTTCCGATCACCGCCATCGTCCGGCCGGTGCCGCTGGTGAGTTGGACGGCGCCGAAGATGAGCAGGCCGACCGAGATCAGCTGCACAATCCCGATGAGCAGCAGCTCGACGATGTCGGTCCCGGCCGCGAGCACGAAGAACGAACAGATCAGTACGAGGCCTGCCTGGACATAGCTCAGGACGGCGGCGGCCAGCGCGGCTCCGGGCCGCTGCGGGCCCAGCGGACCGCCGTAGGGAGGCGGATAGCCCGGCTGCCCGTACGGCGCCCCGTACGCCGCGGGTGGATAGCCGCCGTACTGCGGAGGCGGGACGTACGCCTGCTGACTCGGCGGCTGATGTTGGAAGGATTCCGTGCTGCCGTAGGGGTTCTGCGGGCCTTGCGGGTAGTCCTGCTGCCCAGCGTGCGGGTCCCAGGAGCTGGGCGGCTGCGACATGTGCGTTCCCCTCGTTGGACGACGCCGCAAAGGCTACTGCCTGCCCTCGTGAGCAGAAGGCTAGCGGCGTTGCTGCGCCGCCCACGAGGCATGCAGCCGGGCGTAGGGCCCGGCGACGGCGACGAGTTCGGCGTGCGGGCCGCGCTGCACGACCCGGCCGGCGTCGACCACGATGATCTCGTCCGCCGCCTCCGCCGTCGACAACCGGTGCGCGATCGTCAGCGTCGTGCGGCCGCGGGTCAGCGAGTCCAGCGCCCGGGTGAGCCGGACCTCGGTGGCCGGGTCGACCGCGGAGGTGGCCTCGTCCAGCACCAGCACGTCCGGATCGGCCACGTACGCGCGGGCGATCGCGACCAGCTGCCGCTCCCCGACCGACAGCGCCTCGCCGCGCTGCCCGACCGGGGTGCCGACGCCGTCGGCCAGCCCGTCCAGCCAGTCGCCCAGCCCGAGAGCACCGAAGGCGGCGGTGATCTCCGCGTCGGTCGCGTCGGGCCGGCCGTA
>JACCXW010000110.1 GCA_013696785.1 Geodermatophilaceae bacterium
GACCCAGCGTGCGCTTCGTCTCGATCGCGCTGCACGAGCCACCGAAGCGGCAGGTGCTGGACTTCTCCCCGGACCTGGAGCTGCCCGACCGTGAGGCCTTTGTGATCCTCTACGACCGGGCGCATCAGCAAACGGTCGAGTCGGTCGTCTCGCTGTCGTCCAGCACCGTGACCTCGTGGCAGGTCGTCGAGGGCGTCCAGCCGAGCGTCATGCTCGAGGAGTTCTTCAGCACCGAGGAGATCACCCGCGCCGATCCCCGCTGGCAGGAGGCGATGCGCAAGCGCGGAGTCACCGACTTCTCGCTGGCGATGATCGACCCCTGGGCGGCCGGCGTCGACCCGGAGGATCCGCAGGGACGCCGGCTCGTCCGCCCACTGACGTTCGTGCGGTCCAAGGAGGACGACAACGGCTACGCCCGGCCGGTCGAGGGCCTGATCGTGCTCGTCGACCTCGACCTGATGCAGGTCATCGACGTCAGGGACCACGGGGTCGTACCGCTGCCACCGCAGGCCGGCAACTACACGCCGGAGTTCATGGTCGAGGACGGCAACCGTCCTGCCCACCACGAGCTGCGCCGGGACGTCAAGCCGATCGAGATCACCCAGCCGGACGGCCCGAGCTTCACCGTCGACGGGCACGCGGTCAGCTGGCAGAAGTGGCAACTGCGCGTGGGGTTCACCCCGCGCGAGGGCCTGGTGCTGCACCAGATCGGCTATGAGGACCGCGGCCGGTTGCGGCCGATCATCTACCGGGCCTCGCTGTCGGAGATGTACATCCCGTACGGCGACCCGGCGCCGACGCACCGGATCAAGAACGTCTTCGACATGGGGGAGTACGGCGTCGGGTTCCTGCTCAACCCGCTGCAGCTGGGCTGTGACTGCCTGGGCGAGATCCACTACTTCGACGCTGTGGTCAACGACCAGGAGGGACAGCCGCTCACCATCCCGAACGCGATCTGCATGCACGAAGAGGACTTCGGCGTCGGCTGGAAGCACACCGACTTCCGGACCGAGAAGGTCGAGGTACGCCGAGCGCGCCGGTTGGTGGTCTCCTGCTTCGCGACGGTCGGCAACTACGAGTACGGCTACTTCTGGTACCTGTACACCGACGGCACCATCCAGTACGAGATCAAGCTGACCGGGGTCCTTTCCACCGGCGCGTTCGCCCCTGGCGAGAAGCCGCGCTTCGGAGCCGTTGTCGCCCCCGGTCTCTACGGGCCCAATCACCAGCACTTCTTCAACGTCCGGCTCGACATGATGGTGGACGGCGAGCAGAACACCGTCTACGAGGTCGACGCCGAGGCGCTCCCCGACGGGCCGGACAACCCGTACCACAACGCATGGATCGCCAAGCCGACCCTGCTTGCCCGGGAGAGCGAGGCCCAGCGCCTCATCGACCCGTTCGTCGGCAGGACGTGGTCGATCGTCAACCCCTCGTCGGTGAATGAGCTGGGCGAGCCGGTCGGCTACAAGCTGATGCCCGGGGACACCGTGCTTCCGTTGCAGGGCAAGGGTTCCCAGGCCTGGGACCGCGGCCAGTTCGCGTACAAGCACCTGTGGGTCACGCCCTACGAGCCGGGCGAGATGTACGCCGCCGGCGACTACCCCAACCAGAACGGCGGGGGCGGCGGGCTGCCGGAGTTCGTCAAGGCCGACCGCTCGATCGAGGACCAGGATCTCGTGGTCTGGTACTCCTTCGGCGCCCACCACGTCGTCCGCCCGGAGGACTGGCCCGTGATGCCGGTGAGCACCATTGGCTTCCACCTCAAGCCGGTCGGCTTCTTCGACGGCAACCCGAGCCTGGACATGCCGCGCTCCGAAGCGGCCTGCCATGACGACGGCGAGCAGTCCGGTGAGGGCGCCCGCGAGCAGGTACGCGAATGAGCTCGGAGTTCGCTCCCGGGACGCAGCACGACCGCGGGCTCGCCGACCGGTCCATAGGGCAGGTGGCGGTGCTGGCCCAGTCGGTGGCGGCGATAGCCCCGAGCGCCGTGATGGCCTCGCTCCCGGCGTTGATCGTCCTGTTCGCCGGCGAGGGCGCCTGGGTCTCGTACGTCGCCGCGGTGATCGTCGTGGTCCTGATCGGCTGCTGCGTCGCCATGTTCGGGCGCCGGCTCGCCTCGTCCGGGTCGCTGTACACCTACGTCGCCCGAGGTTTGGGACCGGCCGGCGGCTTCGCGGCCGGCTGGGGGATCGTGATCGGCTACATCTGCATCGCGATGCTCGGTGTCATCGGCGGCGGGGTCTACCTGGGCAGCTTCCTGGAAGAGATCGGCATCTCAGGCACCTCGACGGCGACCCAGGTGATCTTGTATGTGGTGTTCGCCGTGCTCGGGGCCGCCCTGGCGGTCGCCGGGATCAAGCTGTCCACCCGGCTCGGGCTGGTGCTCGAGGTGATCTCGGTGTCGGCCGTTCTCATCGTGTTCATCGTCGTCGTGGTGCAGAACGGACTGTCGTTCGACACGTCCCAGTTGCAACTCGAAGGGGCCACATTCGACGGCGTCACCTTCGGGATCGTGCTGGCCGTCCTCGGCTTCGTCGGCTTCGAGAGCGCCGCGTCCCTGGGCGCGGAGGCCAAGAACCCGCATCGCGCCATTCCCCGAGCGGTGCTCGGCAGCGCCGTGCTGGTCGGCGTCATGTACATCTTCGCCACCTACGCCTCCATCCTGGGCTTCGGCAGCGCCGAGGCTCTGGGGCTGAGCACGGCCCCGGTCAGCGACCTCGCGACCGACGTGGGGATGGATGCCTTCACCCCGGTCATCGACCTCGGCGTTACCGCCTCGTTCTTCGCTGTGACCATCGCGAGCATCAACGCCGCGTCGCGGGTGGTCTACACGATGGGCGAGGAGGGGGTGCTACCCGCCGCCGTCGGTAGGGCGCACGCAACCTACCGGACGCCCCACGTTGCGATCATGCTGATCGCCCCGTTCGTGGCCGTGGTTCCGATCGTCATGGTCGTCAACGGCTCGGAGCCGCTGATCGCCTTCGGCTACATCGGCACGGTCGGCACCTTCGGGTACATGGTGGCCTACCTCCTGATGGCCGTCTCGCTGCCGCTCTTCCTGCGCCGCCGCGGGGAGTCCAGCCCGATCGCCGTGGTGCTGTCCGTCGCCGTCGTGCTGTCGCTGCTGTACGTGGTCTACAAGAACGTCTACCCCGAGCCGCCGTCTCCGCTCAACCGGCTGCCCTACATCTTCTTGGCCATCCTTCTCGTCGGGCTGCTCTGGTACCTCGTCGTCCGTGTCACCCACCCCGAGCGGACCCGCCGGGTCGGCACGTACGAGGAGGATCCGGTGCCACTTCCGGGCGGCCGACCCGGATCAGGGAGCGCGGCACCGACGGATCGGCGCTAACGTGAAAGCGTGACTGCTACAGACATCAACTACTACTTCGACCCGGTCTGCCCGTTCTGCTGGATGACCAGCAAGTGGGTCCGCCTGGTCATGGCACAGCGCGAATACACGGTGGACTGGCGTTTCATCTCGCTGCGGCTGATCAACGCCGAGGTCGACTACGACGCGCAGTTCCCGCCGGAGTACGAAGCGGGGCACACCGCCGGGCTCCGATTGCTTCGGGTGTTCGCCAGGGTGCGCGCAGAGCACGGTCGGGCCGCGGTGGGAGCGCTGTACGAAGCGGTCGGCAGGCACGTCTTCGACTCCGAGCCATCCGAGGAGGACGCCGCGGATCGCGAACGGCACGGCAGCAGGGCCTTCGTCGAGCCGATCCTGGTCGAGGCGGGGCTGCCGGCGGAGTTGGCGGCCGCGCTGGAGGACACCTCCTACGACGTGGAGCTGCGAGCCGAGACCGACGAGGCGCTCGCGCTGACGGGCAAGGATGTCGGGACGCCGATCATCCATTTCGCGCCGCCCGACGGCGTCGCCTTCTTCGGCCCGGTGATCAGCCGGCTGCCGAGCGAGGAGGACGCCGGTCGACTCTGGGACCACGTTCTCGGCTTGGCCGGCTTCCCAGGCTTCGCCGAGCTCAAGCGCAGCATGCGTGAGCGGCCTCAGCTGCGCAGCCTCGGCGTCGAGGAGGGCGACGTAGGCGTCCAGGAGGACTGGCACGGCGGCAGCCGTCGCCAACACCGCTAGCGTGCCGCGGCGTACGACACCCGATCGGCTACCGAACGCGCCGCCGGGTGCGGAGCACACTCGGGCGGTGTCCTACGACGATGTGGCCGGGTTCATCCACGGCCTGACCGTCGCCGACCTGCCACCTGAGGTCGTGGAAGCCGCCGAGCGCAGCCTGCTGGATCTGCTCGGCGTAGCGGCGGGCGGCAGCACCACACGGTTGTCCCAAATCGTCAGAGAACACTCGGTCCGCTGGTGTGCGGCCGGTCCGGGCGGGGCAGCGCGGTTGCTTTTCGACGGTCGCCCGGTGAGCCCGGTCGGAGCTGCCCTCGCCGGCGCCGCAACCATCGACAGCCTCGACGCGCATGACGGGCATGCACTGGCCAAGGGGCACGCGGGAGTCGCCGTCCTGCCCGCCGTGCTGGCCTGCGCCGAACTCATACCGGCGCCGACGAACTCGGACCTGCTGATCGCGCTCGTCGTAGGCTACGAGGTCGCGATCAGGGCCGGCATCGCGCTGCACGCCTCGACGCCGGACTATCACTGCTCCGGGGCCTGGAACGCCCTGGGTGCCGCGGCCGTTGCCGCGCGGATGCTCGGCCTGAGCGGCGGGCAGACCGAGCACGCTCTGGGCATCGCGGAGTATCACGGACCGCGAGGTCAGATGATGCGCTGCATCGAACATCCGACGATGGTCAAGGACGGCTCCGACCGCGGCGCGGCGGCCGGCGTCAGCGCAGCGTTGCTGGCCGCCGATGGCTTCACCGGCGCACCGGCGCTCACCGCGCAGGCCGCGCCCGGCTGGACAGACCTCGGCCACCGGTGGCGGATCCTCGACCTGTACTACAAGCCGTATCCGGTCTGCCGCTGGGCGCACCCGGCGATCGATGCAGCGCTGGAGTTACGCCCAACCGGCAACTCGGACATCTCCGCCGTCGAGGTCGTGACTTTCTATGAGGCTGCCCAGCTGACCTGTCGACGACCTGTCACGACCGAACAGGCGCAGTACAGCCTGCCGTTCCCGGTCGCGGTGGCCCTGCTGCGAGGCAACCTGAGCGCGGCGGACATCACCGGTGACGCACTCGCCGACGAGACGATCACGCGGCTGGCGGATTCGATCTCGGTCCGGGAATCCGCCGCCTACAGCGCCGCCTTCCCGGCGGTGCGAAGCGCCCGCGTGACCGTCACGCTGACCGACGGCCGGGTCCGCAGCGTGGCGGTCACCGCGAACAGAGGTGACCCCGCCATCCCGCTGACCGGCCGGGAGCTCATCGGGAAGTTCCGCCAGCTGGCTCAGCCGGTGCTCGGTGCCGTGCGCAGCGACCGGATCGAAGCCGCCGTCGCCGCACTCAGCGGCGGAGGCTCAGCCCAGCCGCTGATGGACGCCGTCCTCGCCGCACCGTGACGGCTTCGGACAGGCCGTGCGGCGCGGCAGTCGAGCACGCCGCGAGCGTGAGTGCGTCCTGGAGACACGCCGGAGGCGTGTCGTAACTCTCGCCGGTCGGGCCGTCCGCCGACGGTAATCTTGACGGACGTTCTATCGACGATCGAAAGAGGAAGTCCTCCCGTGACCGCTCCGGCCCGTCCTGTCGTGCTCGTCGCCGAGGAACTGGCACCCGCAGCACTCGATCTGCTGGCGCGAGACGTCGATCTGCGCCACGTGGACGGCTCCGACCGGGCCGCACTGCTGCCCGCGCTGGTCGACGCCGATGCGATCCTCATCCGCAGTGCGACGCACATGGATGCCGAGGCGTTCGGCGTAGCGCGGCGGCTGCGGGTCGTCGCCCGCGCGGGCGTGGGGCTCGACAACGTCGATGTCGAGGCTGCCACCGCGCGTGGCGTCATGGTCGTCAACGCACCCCAGTCGAACATCGTCAGCGCTGCGGAGCATGCGATCGGCCTGTTGTTGTCGGCAGCACGACACATTCCCGCCGCGCACGCCTCGCTGCAGCAGGGACGCTGGTCCCGCGCGGCGTTCACCGGCACCGAGATCGCCGGCAAGACCATCGGAATCGTAGGTCTGGGCCGCATCGGCGTCCTGTTCGCGCAACGGATGGCCGGTTTCGGCACCCACCTGATCGCCTACGACCCGTACGTGCAGCCGGGCCGGGCCGCACAGGTCGGCGTGCACCTTGTGTCGTTGGAGGAGCTGCTGCGCGAGTCCGACATCATCTCGATCCACCTCCCGAAGACGTCGGAGACGGCGGGCCTGATCGGCGCCAAGGAGTTGGAGACGACGAAACGCGGCGTGATCGTCGTGAACGCGGCGCGTGGCGGCCTGGTCGACGAGGTTGCGCTGGCCGACGCGGTGCGCTCGGGGCAGGTCGGTGGAGCCGGCGTGGACGTGTTCGACAGCGAGCCGTGCACGGACAGCCCGTTGTTCGGGCTGCCGGGCGTGGTCGTGACCCCGCATCTCGGCGCGTCCACCGTCCAGGCACAGGACAAAGCCGGCCTCGCGGTCGTGCGCTCGGTGATGCTGGCACTGCAAGGCGATTTCGTACCTGACGCCGTGAACGTCCAGGCAGGCGGTGTCGTCGCCGAAGACGTGCGGCCGATGCTGGGCCTGGCCGAGAAGCTGGGGCGCGTGTTCACCGCCCTGGCCGCCGGCCTGCCGCAGAGCGCGACGGTCCACGTTCGTGGGGAAGTAGCCGAGTACGACGTCAGCGTGCTGCAGCTCGCCGTACTCAAGGGTCTGTTCGCCGACATCGTCGAGGAGCCGGTGACTTTTGTGAACGCGCCGCTGCTCGCGGCCGAGCGCGGCGTGCAGGTCGACCTGGCGACGGATCGGGAGTGCCCGGACTACCGCAACCTCGTGACGGTGCGGGGGACGCTCGGGGACGGCTCGGAGGTCACCGTCAGCGGGACTCTCAGCAGCCAGCGACGGATCGAGAAGCTGACCGACGTCAACGGCTTCGACATGGACCTGCGGCCCGAGAAGCACCTGTTGTTCATCCGTTACCGCGACCGCCCCGGTGTCGTCGGCACGATCGGCGCCGAACTCGGCCAGGCCGGGATCAACATCGCCGGCGCGCAGGTCAGCCGCGCCACCGTCGGCGGGGAAGCGCTGATGGCCATCGCCGTGGACTCCGCTGTATCCGCTGAACTACTGGCCGTGATCGCCGACTCGATCGGGGCGACACTCCTGCGCGCCGTGGACCTCAGCCCCCGCTGAGACGCGATCCCGTAGCCTGCGGCCATGCATTCAGTGACGGTCTCATGAAGCTCGCCGTCATCCCCGGCGACGGAATCGGGCCGGACGTCGTCGCCGAGGGCCTGAAGGTGCTCAGCGAAGTCGTCCCAGACGTCGAGACGACGTCCTACGACCTCGGGGCGAGCAGGTGGCATCGGACCGGGGAGATGCTGCCCGACTCCGTCCTCGCCGAGCTGCGGCAGCACGACGCGATCCTGCTCGGCGCCGTGGGCGACCCCAGCGTTCCCAGCGGCATCCTGGAGCGAGGACTTCTGCTGCGATTGCGCTTCGAGCTGGATCATCACGTCAATCTCCGTCCGATCAAGCTCTTCGCCGGCGTCCTGAGCGCGTTGGCCGGCAGCCCCCAGATCGACATGGTCGTCGTGCGGGAGGGGACCGAAGGCCCGTACGCCGGAAACGGCGGGATCCTGCGCCGAGACAGCGATCAGGAGGTGGCCACCGAGGTCAGCCTCAACACCGCGTTCGGCGTCAGGAGGGTGGTGCGCGACGCGTTCACCAGAGCCACCGCCCGGCCGCGCCACCACCTCACGCTCGTACACAAGACGAATGTCCTCACCAACGCCGGCTCGTTGTGGTCGCGGACCGTCGAGGAGATCAGCCAGGAGTTCCCGCAGGTCGGCGTGGCCTACCAGCACGTCGACGCGGCAGCGATGTTCTTCGTCAGCGATCCCGGACGCTTCGACGTGGTGGTCACCGACAACATGTTCGGCGACATCCTCACCGACCTCGGAGCGGCTATCACCGGCGGCATCGGGCTGGCCGCCAGCGGCAACCTCGACGTGAGCCGGACCAATCCGTCGATGTTCGAGCCGGTGCACGGCAGCGCCCCGGATCTCGTCGGGCAGCGCCGGGCCGACCCCACCGCGACCGTGCTGTCCGTGTCGATGATGCTCGATCACCTCGGCCACCAGGATCAGGCCCGGCGGGTCGAGGCGGCGGTCGCCTTTGACCTGGCAACGCGCAACCCGGCCCGGCCCAGCCAGACCACCGAGGTCGGGGACAGGTTGGCGGCGCTGGCCAGCCAGCACGCCGTGACGCCGCCGATGGACGGCCGGGCGCAGTCGACCACGTTCTGACCGGCCTGCTTTACTGATCGCATGAACGCCACCTCTGCGCCACGTCCGCAGATCGTGATTATCAGCTAGCGCGCTCGCGAACCCCGCCGGCGCGCAGACCTCCCGTGATCCACGGGAGGTCTTTTTGTTTCCTGCGACAGTCTCGTCAGAGAGGTGGACCCGGTGTCACTCGGCGATGTGTTCCACGTGTTCGACACCACCCTGCGCGACGGCGCGCAGCGGGAGGGGATCAGCTACTCGGTCAGCGACAAGCTGGCTGTGGCCCGGCTCCTCGACGAGATCGGTGTCGGCTTCATCGAGGGTGGCTGGCCGGGTGCGATGCCCAAGGACACCGAGTTCTTCGACCGGGCAGGTTCTGAGTTGTCGCTTCGGCACGCCGAGCTGGTCGCGTTCGGCTCGACCCGGCGGGCCGGCGTGCGGGCCGCCGACGACCCGCAGGTATCGGCACTGCGGGATGCAGGGACGTCGGTCGTCTGCCTGGTCGCGAAGTCCGACGTACGCCATGTCGAGCGGGCGCTGCGGACGACCCCGGAGGAGAACCTCGCGATGGTCTCGGACACCGTCTCGTACCTCGTCGCCGAGGGACGGCGGGTGTTCCTGGACTGCGAGCACTTCTTCGACTGCTACGCCGCGGACCGCGACTACGGCATACGGGTGCTGTCGGCGGCGGTGGAGGCCGGCGCGGACGTCGGGGTGTTGTGCGACACGAACGGCGGAATGCTGCCGATGGGCCTCGGCCGGGTTGTCGCCGAGGTGGCGTCGCGGACCGGCTTCCGGCTCGGCATCCACTGCCAGGACGACACCGGGTGCGCGGTCGCGAACACGCTCGCTGCGGTCGAGGCGGGCGTCACCCATGTGCAGGGGACCGCGAACGGGTACGGCGAACGTGCCGGTAATGCGGACACGTTCGCGCTGATCGGCGGGCTGGTGACCAAGATGGGGCTGCCCGTCGTACCGGCGGAGTGTCTTCCTGAACTGATGCGGGTCTCGCACGCGATCGCCGAACTCGCGAACATCGCTCCGGACGCGCATCAGCCGTACGTCGGATCGTCCGCGTTCGCGCACAAGGCGGGGCTGCACGCCAGCGCGATCAAGATCTCACCAGATCTGTACAACCACCTGGACCCGGCGGTCGTGGGCAACGACATGCGGATCCTGGTCACCGAGATGGCCGGTCGGGCCAGTGTGGAGCTCAAGGGTCGGGAACTGGGCATCGACCTGTCCGCCCGACCCGACGTGGTCGGCAGCGTGGTCGCGCAGGTCAAGGAGCTGGAGGCGGCGGGGTGGTCGTTCGAGGCCGCGGACGCGTCGTTCGAGTTGCTGCTGCGGGCGGGACTCGACGGAGTGGCCCCTGCCGTCTTCACGCTCGAGTCCTACCGGGTGCAGGTCGAGCACTGGGGCAACGGCACGGTGGTCAGCGAGGCGACGGTCAAACTGCTCGTCGGCGGGGAACGGATCATCGCCGTGGGGGAGGGCAACGGCCCGGTCCACGCGCTGGATCAGGCGCTTCGGACCGCTCTCGCGCCGCGGTATCCGGAGCTGGCCTCGATGGAACTGGCCGACTACAAGGTTCGCATCCTGGCCGGCCGGCAGGGCGCCGATGCGGTGACGCGGGTGCTGATCGAGACGACGGACCACACCTCGATGTGGACGACCGTCGGCGTGCACGAGAACGTCATAGAGGCCTCGTGGCATGCCTTGGTCGACGCCCTCACGTACGGCCTCGCCCACCACTCCTAGCGGCCCTGCGGGATCGGGCGTGGCCCTCGGGTGCAAGCATGAGGGCAGCCAATCCCGAAGGAGTGCCGTGCGCATCGTTCGCTTCGCCCATCCGCAGGGGATGTCCTTCGGGGTCGCGGAGGGTATCGCCGATGCGGCGACGGTCGCCCAGGTCGAGGGTCACCCGTTCGGCGAGATCGTCTTCACCGGGCAGCGCTGGGCGATGGCCGACATCCGGCTGCTGTCCCCGATCCTGCCGAGCAAGGTGGTCTGCATCGGCAAGAACTACGCCGACCACGTCGCGGAGATGGGCGGCGATGCACCGCCCGAGCAGCCGCTGCTGTTCCTGAAGCCGTCGACGGCGGTGATCGGCCCAGGCGACCCGATCAGGTTGCCCGCGGTCAGCCGGCAGGTCGACCACGAGGCCGAGCTCGCCGTCATCATCGGTGTCCGCGGGGCGCGGCAGATCTCAGCCGAGCAGGCGATGGCCTCGGTTTTCGGCTACACCTGCGCGAACGACGTCACGGCCAGGGATCTGCAGAAGACCGACGGGCAGTGGACCCGCGCGAAGGGCTTCGACTCGTTCTGCCCCATCGGGCCGTGGATCGAGACCGACCTCGACGTCGCCGACCTCGGTGTGCGCTGCGAGGTGGACGGCGAGCTGCGGCAGGACGGCCGGACCAGCCAGCTCGTCCACAGCGTGGCCACGCTGATCTCCTACGTGTCGCAGGTGATGACCCTGCTGCCCGGCGATGTCCTGCTCACCGGTACGCCGGCCGGAGTCGGGCCGATCACCGCGGGGCAGACCGTGTCGGTGTCCATCGACGGGCTGGGAACGCTGACGAATCCCGTGCTCGCCGCATGAGACCCGCCGTACGGGTCCGATTCTGTCCCTCGCCGACCGGTAATCCGCACGTCGGGTTGGTCAGGACCGCGCTGTTCAACTGGGCGTTTGCTCGACATCACGGCGGGGCGTTCGTGTTCCGGATCGAGGACACCGACGCCGCGCGCGACAGCGAGGAGTCCTACGAGCATTTGCTCGATTCGTTGCGGTGGCTGGGTTTGGACTGGGACGAGGGCCCGGACATCGGCGGCCCGGTCGGTCCCTACCGGCAATCGCAGCGTCGTGAGATCTACGACGACGTCGTACGCCGGCTTTTGGCGGCGGGCGAAGCCTACGAGTCGTTCTCCTCAGCCGAGGAGATTGAGGCCCGGCACCGGGCGGCCGGCCGCGATCCGAAGTTGGGCTACGACAACCGCGATCGCGAGCTGTCCGGCGCCGACATCGAGGCGTTCCGTGCCGCCGGCCGAGGAGGCGTGGTACGGCTGCGGATGCCGGCAGAGGAGTTGGCGTGGACGGATCTGGTCCGTGGACCAGTGAGCTTCGCCGCCGGGTCGGTGCCGGACTTCGTCCTGGCGCGGGCGAACGGCGATCCCTTGTACCCATTGGTGAATCCGCTTGACGACGCGCTGATGGGCATCACGCACGTGTTGCGCGGCGAGGACCTGCTGCCGTCGACGCCGCGGCAGATCGCTCTGTACGCGGCCCTGCGCCGGATCGGGATCGACGCTCCGACGCCGGCGTTCGGGCATCTGCCGCTGGTCCGCGGTGAGGGGAACAAGAAGCTGTCGAAGCGGGCTCCCGAAGCATCACTGTCCCTGTACCGGGGGCGCGGCTTCCTGCCCGAGGGACTGCTGAACTACTTGGCCCTGCTCGGCTGGGCCATCGCCGACGACCGCGACGTCTTCTCGATGAGCGAGCTGGTCGCGGCGTTCGACATCAACCGGGTCAGTTCCAACCCGGCCCGGTTCGACCTGACCAAGGCCGAGGCGATCAACGGCAGCCACATCCGCATGCTGTCGATGCCAGAGTTTGCCGAGCGGCTGACGCCGTACCTGCACGCGGCCGGTCTCGGGTCGGATCCTCCGTCGGACGCCGAGGCGCGGCTG
>JACCXW010000156.1 GCA_013696785.1 Geodermatophilaceae bacterium
TCGTGGCAGGTACGACGTCCACAGTGGACGGTGTCGTCACGCATGTCGGGGACGCGTACGGCCAGACGCTGACCGCCTTCGGCATCGCGCTCGACGCGCTGGAGCGTTGCGGCAGCGGCCCCAGCGACGTCGTACAGGCCCGGATGTACGTCACGGACATGGCGCTGCAGGAGGAGGTCGGACGGGCGCACCGGGGTCTGTTCGGTGAAGTCCGCCCCGTGGCGACCATGGTCGCGGTCGCCGGTCTTGCGCACCCCGACCACCTCGTCGAGGTGGAACTCACGGCGTACCGCGACCCGGCATGAGCACCGCCGACGCACTTCGCGCCGCGGAGGCGGCATGACGATTGCGGTGCGGGTGATTCCCTGCCTCGACGTCGACGCCGGCCGGGTCACGAAGGGCGTGCGGTTCCTCGACAACGTCGACGTCGGCGATCCGGTGGCCCTCGCCCGGGCGTACGACGCCGAGGGCGCCGACGAACTCGTCTTCTACGACATCACCGCGTCCAGTTCCGCCCGCGAGACGACGTACGACGTCGTGCGCCGAACGGCGGAGCAGGTGTTCATTCCACTGACGGTCGGCGGTGGAGTCCGCAGCACCGACGACGTGAACCGGCTGCTGCGCGCGGGTGCGGACAAGGTGTCGCTGAACACCGCGGCCGTGGAACGACCGGAGCTGCTCGCCGAGGCCGCCCGCCGGTTCGGATCTCAATGCGTGGTGCTGTCTGTCGACACCCGCCGGGCGGCGCACCGGCCGAGCGGCTTCGAGGTCACGACGCACGGCGGGCGACGTACGACGGAATGGGATCTGCTGGACTGGGTCCGCCGCGGCGCGGAGCTGGGTGCCGGGGAGCTCGTCGTCAACGCGATGGACGCCGACGGCACCCGCGACGGGTACGACCTGGAATCGATCCGGCTGGTGCGCGCGGCCGTCGGCGTACCGGTGGTCGCCAGCGGGGGAGCGGGCGCGCTGCCGCACTTCGCCGAGGCAGTCCGGGCCGGTGCCGACGCCGTACTGGCTGCCAGCGTCTTCCATTTCGGGACGCTCCGGATCGCCGACGTGAAGGCCCACCTCCGCGACGCCGACATCATCGTCCGCTAGCCAGCTCGCCCCCTCCCCCGGTGATCATGAAGATGTGTGGTCCATTTCATCCTGAATCGCCCGGTTCGACTTGTCCGAAAGTTCATGATCACCGGGGGATGGGGGCGCGGATTAATGATTAGCGGGACTAACGAACGCTGGTAGCATCGGGTCCAATCCCGCTGTCGTTCCTGGAGTTGCTGTGCCCCGTTCGTCATCGCCGTCCGCTGCCACCCTGCGCAGAGGGCTTCGGCTATTGGGTCGGGCGATATCCGAGCAGCGCGGCATCTTCACCATCGCGCTGTCCTCCAGCGCCCTGTTCGGGGCGATGACCGTCGCGAACGCGTTCGTTCTCGGCGAGCTCACCGGCCGGGTGGTCCTGCCCTCCTTGCGCGACGGCGACGTCGCCACCGGCACCCTCGTCCTGGCAGCACTAGTGATCCTCGGGGTCGCCGTGCTCAAGATCGTCGGGATCCTCGGCCGCCGGATCGGCGCAGGCGTCATGCAGTACCGGCTGCAGGCATCGTACCGGCGCCAAGTGAGCCGGCAATACCTGAGGCTGCCGCTGTCCTGGCACAACCGGCATCCGACCGGGCAACTGCTGTCGAACGCGAACAGCGACGTCGAGGCCTCCTGGTATCCGATCGCGCCGCTGCCGTTCGCCTGCGGCGCCATCCTGATGCTGGTGATCACCGCGGTCGCGCTCGTTCTCATCGACCCAGTGCTCGCGCTGATCGGGCTCGTCGTGTTCCCGACGATCTTCGCGATCAACATCGTCTACAGCCGGGTCATGTCTCCCCGCGTCAGTCGCGCCCAGCAGCTGCGCGCGGAGGTCAGCGGCATCGCCCACGAGAGCTTCGACGGTGCGCTCGTCGTCAAGACGCTGGGTCGTGAGGCGGAGGAGACCGAGCGTTTCCGCGAACGCGCCGAGGAACTGCGCGACAGCCTGATCGCCGTCGGCAAGGTGCGCGGGACGTTCGATCCGATGATGGAGGCGCTGCCGGCACTCGGCACGCTTGCAGTGCTGCTGTTCGGGACGATGCGGCTGGAGTCCGGCGCGATCGACGCGGGTGACCTTGTCTCCGTCGCCTACCTGTTCACCGTGCTCGCACTCCCCATCCGCGCGATCGGCTGGGTGCTAGGCGACCTGCCGCGGGCGCTCGCCGGCTGGGACCGGGTCAGCGCCGTCCTGTCGGCGACCGGCGAGCAGAAGCACGGCGAGGGCCGGCTGCCTTCCGCGGCCACCCCCGCGCACCTGCACGCCACCGACGTCACCTTCACGTACGCCGACGCGGACGAGGCGGTGCTCTCGCGGATCACCCTCGACATCACGCCCGGGCGGACGGTGGCCCTGGTCGGACCCACTGGCTCGGGCAAGTCCACCCTCGTCAGCCTCTTCGTCCGTCTCGTCGACCCGGACAGCGGCCAGATCCTGGTCGACGGTGCTGACATCGGCCGGCTGCGGGAGGGCGAACTCAGCACCGCGGCGGCGGTCGTCGCTCAGGCCACCTTCCTCTTCGACGACACGGTGCGGCAGAACGTGTCCCTCGGCGACGAGACGGACCCCGTGTACGGCGACGCGGAGATCTGGCGGGCGTTGAAGCTGGCCCAGGCCGACCGGTTCGTGCGGGCCTTGCCCGATGGTCTTGAGACCAGGATCGGGGAGCGCGGTACGACGCTGTCCGGCGGGCAGCGGCAGCGGCTGGCGCTGGCCCGGGCACTCGTCCGCCGGCCCCGGCTGCTGATCCTGGACGACGCCACGAGCAGCGTGGACCCGGCCGTCGAAGCGGCGATCCTCGGCGGGCTGCGGGCGGCCGACCTCGCCTCGTCGGTGCTCGTCGTCGCCTACCGCCGGGCCACGATCATGCTGGCCGACGAGGTCGTCTACGTCGAGCACGGCCGGATCCTCGCCCGCGGAACGCATGACGAGCTGCTGGACTCCGTGCCCGGGTACACCGCACTGATCCGGGCGTACTCCGACGCCGCCGAGCAGCGCCGGCTCGAGTCGGCCTCCGCCGGCCGGGACGAGGGTGCGGCGTGACCACCATGAGCGAGCGCGCCGAGCTACGGGCCGGGGCCTCATCCACCGGAGCGATCAAGACGCTTGTGCGCGGAGCCCGGATGGTCCCGGAGTTCAGCAGTGGCCTGCGACTGACGATCGCGCTCGCCCTGCTGGCCACCGCGGGGCGCGTCGTCGTACCGATCGCCGTGCAGCAGACCATCGACCGTGGGCTGCTGGCCGACAGCGGTCCGGACTACGGGCTCGTGCGTACCACGGTGCTGCTCTGCCTGGTCGCGATCACCGTCACCGCGGTGTCGGCGTACGCGATGAACTACCGGCTGTTCCGCTCGACGGAGACGGCGCTGTCCACGCTGCGGGTCCGCGCGTTCCGGCACGTCCATGACCTCTCGATGCTGCACCAGCAGTCCGAGCGCCGCGGCTCTTTGGTGTCCCGCGTGACCAGCGACGTCGACCAGCTGTCGATCTTCATGCAGTGGGGCGGCATCCTCGGCGTACTGAGCCTGGGCCAGCTCGTCGTCGCGAGCGTCATCATGGCGGTCTACAGCTGGCCGCTGACCCTGCTCGTGTACGTGTGCTTCATCCCGATGGCGCTGTCGATGCGGTTCTTCCAGCGCCGGCTGGCGACGACGTACGGGCAGGTCCGCGAACGGGTCGGCGACATGCTGGGCGCGATCTCGGAATCCGTGGTCGGCGCCCAGACCGTCCGCGCATACGGCATCTCCGGTCGTACCGGGCGGCGGATCGACACGGCCATCGACCGGCACTACCGAACCGCCGTCAAGGCGCAGCGGCAGAGCGCGCTGTTCTTCGGCACCGGGGAGTTCGTGGCGGCGCTGGCCAACGCCGGCGTGATCGTCGTGGGCGTCCTGCTCGGGCTTGCCGGCGGACTGTCACCCGGGACGCTGATCGCGTTCCTGTTCCTGGTGACGCTGTTCATCGGGCCGGTCCAGATCGCGACCGAGGTGCTCAACGAGGCGCAGAACGCGCTGGCCAGCTTCCGCCGGGTGCTCGATGTCCTCGACACGCCGCCGGACGTCGCCGACCCCGGAGACGATGGCCGGGTGCTGCCGGCCGGGCCGCTCGGTGTGCGCTTCGAGCACGTGCACTTCGCCTACCCGACCGGCCCCGAGGTGCTGACCGACGTCGACCTGAGCATCGCCCCGCGCCGCCGCGTCGCCGTCGTGGGCGAGACCGGGTCCGGCAAGACGACATTCGCCAAGCTCCTGACGCGGCTGATGGACCCGACCCGCGGCCGGGTCCTGCTCGGCGGCGTGCCGCTGTCCGATGTCCGCTTCGCCTCACTGCGCGACCGGGTCGTCATGGTCCCCCAGGACGGGTTCCTGTTCGCGGCATCCATCGCCGAGAACGTCAGGTACGGGCGGAGCACGCTCACCGACGCCGACATCGAGGCGGCGTTCGTCGCGCTCGGGCTCGATGACTGGGTCCACGGGCTGGCCCGCGGCATCCACACCCTGGTGGGGGAGCGTGGTGAGTCGCTGTCCGTCGGCGAGCGCCAGCTGGTCGCGGTCGCCCGCGCCTACGTCGCGGATCCGGACCTGCTCGTCCTGGACGATGCCACCTCCGCGGTCGACCCGGCCACCGAGGTCCGGCTGACCAGGGCGCTGGACTCGCTGACCCGCGGGCGGACGACCCTGACGATCGCGCACCGGCTCTCGACGGCGGAGGCCG
>JACCXW010000161.1 GCA_013696785.1 Geodermatophilaceae bacterium
GTCCAGCCGTCGCCGGTGGTGGCGCTCAACCGGGCGGTCGCCCTCGGATTCCGCGACGGTCCGCAGGCCGGGCTGGACGCTCTGGCAGACGTCCTGGGGGCGGCCGGGCTACCACCTGCTGCCAGCGGTCCGGGCTGACCTGCTGCGCCGGGCCGGACGCAACGAGGAGGCGGCCGCCGCCTATGCAGAGGCGCTGACGCTTGTGCGGACAGCGGCCGAGCGCCGCTTTCTCGAGCGCCGGCTGCGGGAGATCGGGACCTGACCGTGACGGGCGGCCGGTCCTGTGCGGAGCCAAACAGGTGCGGCTAGGACGCGGTCGACAGACGGTAGACCGACACGTGTGACCGTGATTCGGCGGTGAACTCGGCGCCGGCCCAATCCGCGTGCCGGCTCTCCAGCTCGAATCCGGCGACCTGTGCCATCAGGTCGAGTTCAGCGGGCCAGATGTAGCGGTGGGGACTGCGGAAGAGCTGCGCCTGGTGACCCTCGCCGAAACGGAAGTGGTGTGAGACGACGCGCTGCCGCAGGACGCCGTAGGTGTCCAGGCCGATGTAGCCCGGCTCGGACTGCCAGACCATCGCGTGCTGCCCGGGCGGCAGCTTGCGCAGCTCGGGCACCCAAGCTCGATCACGAACCGGCCACCGGGTGTGAGGTGGCGCGCCGCGTTGCGGAAGCACGCGACCTGCTCGGACTGGCTCAGCAGGTTGGAGATCGTGTTGTACACGAGGTAGACGAGCGTGAAGTCTCCTGGGCATCGTGCGGTGGCTATGTCCGGTTGGTCGATGGTCGGCCCCAGAACGGCCGGCGCGAACATCCCGGTGCCCGGTGTGTCGTAGGTCCGGGCAGCGTCGGCCTCCCAGATCTGCTCCTGCCGCATGGCATCCACCCTTGGGTAGCGGATGTCCCGCGGACCCAAGGATGATCCGGGGACTGCGCGTCGTCGCAGGATGTTCACTCGTCGATCTCCCTGAGGTCGTGGCGCATGATCGGTCGGTCAGCTGCGCGGCGCGCCACCACGATGAAGCCGGCCCGGGCGAACACCTTGGACGTCCCGGGAAACACGTTCCGTGTAGCTCCTTCGATGTCCGTGTCGATCGGATATGCCTCGAGGGCTGGCGCCCCCATGCCGCGAGCATGATGGATCGCAGCCTCGACGAGCGCGGTCATGACGCCGTGGCCGCGGCAGCCACGGCGAACGTAGAAGCAGGGCAGCGACCAGACGGGAAGGTCGTCGACAGCGGCGAGGTCGTGTTTGCGGTTGAGCCAGTGCAACTCCTCGCGCGGTGTGAGTCGACACCAGCCCAGCGCGGTTCCGGAGTCGTCAAACGCCAGGAGTCCAGGCGCCGGGCCGGACATGACGGATGAGTGCAGCTGCTGCTTGTTCGTCGTCCGAGACCGCTTGTGGTACTCCGCGCCCACGATCCAATACATGCACCAGCAGCCGTTCGACGCGCCACCAGAGCCGAAGAGATCGACCAGTGCCGGCCACGATCTGCGCGTCACCGGCTGCACTGCGGCGACGTCCATCGGAGGATTGTCAACCACAGGAACGGCAGTTTCCAGGTAGCGGTGAGGCGGCGGTAGGGCGGCTAGCGCGCGCTGCCGACCCGCTCCGCGGAGGGCGCCCGGCGCAGGCCTCGGTCCGTGAGCCAGCCGAACAGCAGGCCGATGGCGGCCCACAGCACAATTTGGTTGCCGAGGGACGCGACCCGGAATTCATAGAGCACGGTCGCCGGGAAGTCAGCAGGCGTTTCGTTCACCGAGGGCATGATCAGCAGCACGACGCCAACTGTGACCACGTACAGGCCGGCGGCGGCGAGGACGGCGTTCCAGGCTCCGACTCGGGGGTGCAGTCGCCGGCCCACCGCGGTCGACGCCACGGCGAGGATCACCGAGACGAGGATCAACACAAGGTACAGACCGGTTCGTTGGCCGACCGTGCTGTCGTCGGTCGATGCCGGCGGGCTCGCCGGATACTTGAGGAAGGGCACCAGGAACAGCGCCACGAAGGCCCCCGCGGCCAGCACCGCGGCGGTGGCCCGAGCACTCAGTGTCCCGACTCGTCCGTAGGCCACGGCATAGGCGAGCGCGAACAGGCCCCCGATAGCCACGCCGAACAGGATGACCGCCGTCCCGAGCCCAATCGTGCTCTGCACGCCGCG
The DNA here is from genome assembly GCA_013696785.1 of Geodermatophilaceae bacterium. Taxonomy (GTDB): domain Bacteria; phylum Actinomycetota; class Actinomycetes; order Mycobacteriales; family Geodermatophilaceae; genus JACCTY01. The sequence continues at coordinate 2,163 of JACCXW010000161.1, forward strand.
ACTGACCAGCTCCACCCCGTGCGATTCACCGGCGGCCTGGGCGAGTCGGTCTTCGAACGCGATCGCACCCTCGATCCCCGGCTCGCCGAAGAGGTAGGAGAACAGCC
>JACCXW010000205.1 GCA_013696785.1 Geodermatophilaceae bacterium
ATCTGATGAACACCACGCCCGATGGCGACTACCAGACCTACAAGTCCGAGCACGGCGGCTTCGTGCGCGAGCACTTCTTCGGCCGTGACCTGCGGACGCTGAAGATGGTCGAGCACATGAACGACGCGGAGGTCTGGAATCTGCAGCGCGGCGGCCATGACTATTCCAAGGTGTACAGCGCGTTCCAAGCCGCCGTCGCGCACACCGGGCAGCCGACGGTCATCCTCGCCAAGACCATCAAGGGTTGGACGCTGGGCAGTCACTTCGAGGGCCGCAACTCCACGCACCAGATGAAGAAGCTCACCGCGGACGACCTCAAGGCCTTTCGCGACCGGCTCTACCTGGACATCCCCGACGAGGCGCTGGACTCCAAGCTCCCGCCGTACTACAAGCCCGGTGCGGACTCCGATGAGCTGGCCTACATGTTCGAACGCCGCCGCGAACTCGGCGGCTCCATCCCCCGCCGGATCGTCAGCGCGAAACCGTTGGCGCAACCCGAGGAGAAGTCCTACGACGTACTGCGCCGTGGCTCGGGCAAGCAGGCTGTGGCGACCACGATGGCGTTCGTTCGACTGCTCAAGGAGCTGCTGAAGCACTCCGAGATGGGGCAGCGATTCGTGCCGATCATCCCGGACGAGGCACGCACGTTCGGCATGGACGCGATGTTCCCGACCCAGAAGATCTACTCACCGCACGGGCAGAACTACCAGTCCGTCGACCGCGAACTGCTGTTGGCATACAAGGAGTCCAAGACCGGGCAGATCCTGCACGAGGGGATCAGCGAAGCCGGATCCGCGGCCTCGTTCATCGCCGCCGGTACGGCGTACTCCACGCACGGCGAGCACATGATCCCGATCTACATCTTCTACTCGATGTTCGGCTTCCAGCGCATCGGCGACAGCCTCTGGGCCGCCGGTGACCAGCTCACCCGCGGGTTCCTGCTCGGTGCCACCGCCGGCCGTACGACGCTCAACGGCGAGGGTCTCCAGCACGAGGACGGGCACTCCCTGTTGCTCGCCTCGACGAACCCGGCAGTCGTCGCCTACGACCCGGCGTTCAGCTTCGAGCTCGCCCACATCGTCCGCGACGGCCTCGCGAGGATGTACGGCGAACGTGACGAGGACGTCTACTACTACCTCACGGTGTACAACGAGCCCTACCTACAGCCGGCCGAACCGGACGGCGTCGACGTCGAGGGCATCCTGCGCGGCCTGCACCGGTACGCGCCGGCGCCGGGCGAGGACGGCCCTGGCGCGCAGATCCTGGCGTCCGGAGTCGCCGTGCCGTGGGCGCTCAAGGCGCAGGAACTGCTTGCCGCGGACTGGGGTGTACAGGCCGACGTGTGGTCGGTGACCTCGTGGAACGAATTGCGCCGCGACGCCCTCAGCTGCGACGCGTGGAACTTCGACAACCCCGAAGGCGACCAGCGCACGCCGTACGTCACGACCACGATGCGCGAGCAGCCCGGACCGGTGGTCGCGGTGTCGGACTGGATGCGCGCCGTACCCGATCAGATCCGGCAGTGGATCCCGGGCGACTTCGCCTCCCTCGGCACCGACGGGTTCGGCCTGTCCGACACCCGACCGGCGCTGCGCCGGCACTTCCGCGTCGATGCCGAGTCGATCGTGCTGCGGGTGCTCACCTCGCTGGTACAGCGCGGCGACTACGACCGGGCGGCACTACCGGCGGCGATCGAGAAGTACGGCGTCACCGACATCAGCCAGGTCGAGGAGGACCACAGCGGCGGCCTGAGCTGATCATTTCCCAGGGGGCTCCGCCCCCCGGACCCCCTGCTCAGGAGGGCTCCGCCCCCCTGACACCCCCCGCGGGGGCAAGCCCCCGGAGCCTCGCCCGCTGACGGGGGCTGCGCCCCCGGTCAGCGGCTAAGGACGTCCAGGGCGACCGCGGCGTACGTCGCGACCCCGGTGGCCAGTGCCGCCTCGTCGAATACCACCAGGTTCGAGTGGTTGCCGGGTGCGGTGTCAGGGTCGAGATCCGGGGGGCAGGCGCCCAGGAAGGCCATCGCTCCGGGTACCTCCTGCAGCACGTAGGACCAGTCCTCCGCACCCATGATCGGCGTCTTCATGACGCTGGAGCGGTCCGCACCGAGGAGTTCGCCGGCGATCGCATGCACTGACGAGGCGAAGTCGCCGTCGTTCACGGTCACCGGGTACCCCGCCACAATCTCGAGCTCGACCTGCATGCCGTGTGCCGCGCCGATCCCCTCGGCCACCTGCCGGACGAGCTCGTGGACGCGCGAGCGGGTTTCTGCCGACAGCGCCCGGATCGTGCCTTCCAGCTCGGCGGTGGGCGGGATGACGTTGTCCGTGGTACCGGCGGTGACATGCGCGATCGTGACCACGGCGGGATCGAAGATGTCGATCCGCCTGGTGACCATGGTCTGCAACGCGATGACGATCTCGCAGGCGACCGGGATCGGGTCGTTGGCGTAGTGCGGCGCCGAGGCGTGCCCGCCCTTGCCTTGCACCGTCAGCCGGATCGTGTCCGCGGAGGCCAGTAGTGGGCCGGGGCGGGTGTTGATCGTGCCGGAGGCGAACGTCGAGGTGATGTGCAGCGCGAACGCACCGGAGGGGCGGGCGCCGGTGGCGTCGAGCAGTCCCTCGTCCAGCATGTACCGGGCGCCGTGGAAACCTTCCTCACCCGGCTGGAACATGAAGACGACACGCCCGGCGATGTCGGCACGGCGGTCGGACAGCAGCCGGGCGGCGCCGGCCAGCATGGCGACGTGCGTGTCGTGCCCGCAGGCGTGCATCGTGCCGTCGATCTCCGAGGCGAAGTCAAGGCCGGTGTTCTCGGTGAGCGGCAGCGCGTCCATGTCGCCGCGCAGCAACACGGTCGGCCCGTCCGACGCGCCCTCGAGCACGGCAACGACCGACGTGGTCGACGTGCCCTTCCGGACGTCGAGGCCGAGATCTGCGATCTCGGTCAGGATCGCCCCCTGCGTCCCCGGCAGTTGCAGGCCGATCTCCGGCCGGCGGTGCAGCCGCCGCCTGAAGTCGATCGTCCGTTCGGACAGGGTCGCGGCATGGGAGAGAACGTCGTCAGCCATGCCCGAGAGTATGGCGGTAGCTCGGTTCTACTTGATCTCGGCCCGCAGGACCGCCCAGATACCGATGGCCAACGGCAGCACGAACCAGATCAGCCCGGACGTGGCCAGCTGGGCCCACTGCTCGCCGCTGAGCGCGTCTCCGTTGAACAGTTGCGACTGTGAGAAGTTGTAGTCGACCCACCCCTGCAGGTCGGCGTACCAGGACTGGTTGGCGGCCAGGAGCTGGGACAGCGACGAGACCACGAACGACCAGACGAAGTAGGCCACGATGGCCCCCGGGGAACTGCGGAACAGCAGGCCGAACGCGAAGCCCAGCAGCAGGGCGAGGACGTTGCCCAGGCTGACCAGGAGCAGCGCCACCAGGCCGTAATCCCACGTCTGGTCGACACCCCGCACCGCCGCTCCGATGACGTTGCCCAGAGCGCCGATCGCGAATGCCACGACGATGGACACGATCCCGACCAGGATCACGCACACGCCCTTGGCCAGGAGGATCCGCTCCCGGCGCGGCTCCAGCGTGAAGGTGACCAGGCCGGTGCGCTGACTCCACTCGCTGGTGACGGCGAGGATGGCCACGACCGGCAGGATGATGCCGATCGGTACGCCGACCGCCGCTCCGAACGAACTGAACTCGATCGAGGCGTCGTCGGCGAAGACAAGCACCGCCAGCGTGGCCAGCAGCGCCAGCGCGGCAATGGAGATCATCAGCCACAGCCCGGCGCGGGTGTCGAACATCTTGCGGGTCTCGATGCCTACGAGCCGCGAGATCGGGATCGCGGTGTCTGCCGCTTGGGCGCCGGCGGACCGGTTCGCCTCGAGGGTGTCGCTGTACCCCTTGACTCGCTCGCTGCGCTCACTCATGCCGGGACTCCTGCGGTCTGGGGCGGCCCGGGGACCGCCGAGATGTCGTCGCGCTGGGTGTCGGAGGTGAGTTCCAGGAACATCTCCTCCAGGCCTGCTCCGTCGGCGGGCCGGAGCTCGACCAGGGCGACGCCGGCCGTGGCGGCGGCCAGCCCGATCTGCTCGGCCGGGGCGTCGGTGCGCAGGCCCTTGTCGCCGGAGGGGACAACCTGGATTCCGGCGCGTTCCAAGGCGGCGGCCAGGGCCTGCGGGTCGTGGCCCTTGACGAAGGTCCCTGCGCTCTGCAGCAGATCCTGCTTACTGCCCTGGGCGACGATCTTGCCGCGGCCGATGACGATCAGCTCGTCGGCGATGATCTGCACCTCGTGCAGCAGGTGGGAGGACAGCATGACCGTGCCACCGCGGTCGGCGTACTCGCGCAGCAGCCCGCGCATCCAGTGGATTCCGGCGGGGTCGAGCCCGTTGGCAGGCTCGTCCAGGATGAGGATCTGCGGTCGCCGAGCAACGCGTGCGCGATCCCCAGGCGCTGGCGCATGCCGAGGGAGTAGTTGCGGACCCGGCGCTTGGCCTCCTCGGCGTCGAGGCTGACCAGGGCGAGCATCTGGTCGACCCGTTCGCCGGGGAGACCCATCGTCCTGGCGCCGATCTCCAGCACCTCCCGGCCGGTACGACCGGCGTGCTGCGCCGAAGCGTCGAGCAGGACGCCTACTTGGCGCCCGGGGTTGGGGATGTCGCGGAAGGCGCGGCCGCCTACCGTTGTGTGCCCCGCGCTGGCCGGAGTCAGCCCGACGATCACCCTCATGGTTGTCGTCTTGCCTGCCCCGTTAGGGCCTAGGAAACCGGTGACCTGGCCCGGCTCGCACACGAACGAGATGTCATCGACGGCGCGAAAACCTCCGTAGGCCTTGGTGAGACCTTCCACAGTGATCATGGTGTCCACCTTGGTCTGTGTATCGGCGTGCAGGCAACCAACATGCGGCGGACCCGGGACCAACCGAAAGTCGTACACGCACACGCGGCACGGACCCGCCCACGCAACCCCCGCAGGGGTACCTGCGGAACCAGGGGCGGCCCCGTCGATGCCGATGTCAGACGAGGGCGGCGTGCATCTCCCAGACCAGGATCTCCGCGCCGTCGGAGCCGGCGTTCACCCGCTGACCGTCGGCCACGGCGAGCCGCAGCGAGTCACCGGCCGCGAGGACACCTGAGCCCTCGACCTCGAGCCGCCCCCCGGGGACGAATACGTGGACGTAGGGCGCAGCCGGCAGCGTGACCT
>JACCXW010000377.1 GCA_013696785.1 Geodermatophilaceae bacterium
CGATCGAAGGCGGTGCGTCGCGGGGCGCAGGAGTCAGCCGCGGGCGGGAAGGGGCATGCGCCGGACGCAGTGGTCCGGTCCCTTGCTCGCTCTGGTTGCCCTTCGCTACTGGCAACGGTGTCAACGGCGGCTGAAAACGGACCCTTTGGCGACGCTTGGGGTTCGCGCGCGGGGCCAGAATTCACGTGCCGTTGACAACTGGGAGACTTCGCGTCCTTTTCTGGAGCGTTGCCGAGGCGGCGGGCCAGGCAGGTGCGAAACGCGCTCGGAACGCTGGCCCAGGTGTCTGGGCCGGCAGCGAACGCATCGAGTCCGAGCTGCAGCACATGTCCGCGCCACCCGTCCTGGCCCCCTGAGTCCCGTAAGACAACTCCGCCGACCCAGGGCTACATCAACCTCGGATCGGCTAAGTGGACCTTCACGATGTCCAGGAAGTTGGTGACCATGTCGCCCGCGCCAGTCATCCTCCTCGGTGGCGGACTCCGGCTGCTGCCCGAGGGCGTGTCCTCCGAGTGGTCACTCGTGTCGTCCACCGCAATGTCCGATGGGGCGATCGCCGCTCACTACCGCCGCACCCGCTGAGCCGCCGCCGGTACGCCCGATCGGACCCGACGCCTAGCCTGACAGCCGTGACTGTCCACGAACTCACGCGCTTGCAGGCGCGCCGGATCGCTGTGCGTGCGCAGCTCCTGGACAGCACTCGGCCCACGGAGCTGCTCGACGTCGTGCGGCAGCTGACTCTGCTGCAGGCCCAGCCGACCGCCGCGGTCGCGCCGAGCGCCGATCTGGTGGCCTGGAGTCGCCTCGGGTCGTCGTACTCACCGGCTGACCTGGACCGCGCCCTCGACACCGGGATGCTGGTCGAACTGCGGGCGATGATCCGCCCCGGTGCGGATGTTGCGCTCTATCGCGCGGACATGGCCGAGTGGGTCGAGGGTGGTGTGCTGTCCGAGTGGCGGGAAGCCATTCGCGACTGGGTCAGGGCTAACGACGACTGTCGTCTGGACATTCTCGATCGGCTCGAAACGTCCGGCCCGCTGCCGGCGCGCGAGCTTCCTGACAGCTGCCTCGTGCCCTGGTCGTCATCCGGCTGGAACAACGATCGCAACGTCACGCAGATGTTGGACTGCATGGTGTTGCGCGGGGAGGTCGCGGTTACCGGCCGGCGGGGCCGGGAACGGCTGTGGGACGTTGCGAGCCGGGTGTACCCGGATGACCCCGTGGTCCCTGCCCAGCAGGCGCGGCGCATCCGCAACGAGCGGCGACTGCGGGCGCTGGGCATCGCGCGCACGCGCGGGCAGGAATGCCCGGTTGAGCCGCTGGACGTCGGCGAAGCCGGTGAGCCGGCCGTCATCGAGGGCGTGAAGGGGACATGGCGGGTCGATCCGGCCCAGGTGGGGCAACCGTTCTCGGGCCGCACGGCGTTGTTGTCCCCGTTCGATCGGCTGATCCACGACCGGCAGCGGATGCTCGAGCTCTTCGAGTTCGACTACCAACTGGAGATGTACAAGCCCGCGGCAAAGCGCCGGTGGGGGTACTTCGCGCTACCGATCCTGTACGGCGATCGGCTGGTCGGCAAACTCGACGCCACGGCCGACCGAAAAGCCGGTGTGCTCAGGGTGGACGCCATCCACGAGGACGTGCCCTTCTCCAAGACCATGACCTCCGCCGTCCATCGCGAGATCACCGATCTGGCTCATTGGCTGAGACTAAACCTCGCGCTGCCCAGCTGAGCGGATCTCGCTTGATCTGCGGTCGGCGGTGTCGGGGCCTCCGGCAAGTCAGCACACCCGGGCGTGGAGACAGCTTCTTCCTGGCGGTTCAGCGGCGCCTTGGACCCGGACTGCAACTGTGCCTATCGTCGCCTTCCACGCTCTGACGCGGGCGTTCCTGCCAGGTCACCGGCTGACGGGCGGATGTTCTGATTGAGGTGGAAGACGTTGTCCGGGTCGTAGGCGTCCTTGATGCCGGTCAGCCGGCTCAGTTTCGCCGGTGAGTACGCCCGCCGGATGCCGACCGCACCCTCG
>JACCXW010000289.1 GCA_013696785.1 Geodermatophilaceae bacterium
CACGACAGGTGAATCCACTTGGCGACGGACGGGCGCCCCAAAGAGTCGACGGCCCACAACCGATACCAGCCGGGCGGCAGGATGGCCGAGGACGTCGGGACGGTAATGGTCCCGGCCACCACGGGTATCGACAGGTACCGCTGGTTGGAGTCCAGCGAATGCGTCGGGGATGACGGAGTCGTCAGGGTGAACCGGTCGACCGTCGCGCCGGTGGCGGTCGCGCTGACCGGATAGGTGCCGCCGTACGCGACCTCGACCGGGGCCGTGGTGATCACTGGTCGCGCACCATGGAAGAGATACGGCGGGGTGTAGATCAGCACGGAGTTGTTGCGTGCCTCCCCCTTGGGATTGGAGGTCGTGCTGATCACCTGCCCGCTGTCGAGCAGGAACAGCAGCGAGTGATAGAGCCGGTGCTCGCCAGAGGGCAACGGGTTCACCGGCGTCCAGGCCGCATTGACATCGGTCAGGATCGCCGCCTCCGTGCTGGCGCCGGCGATCGCGTTGGCGCTCCCGCCGTTGGCCTCGAACAGCGTGCCGTCCGGCAGGTTGACGCACCCGACGTAGCCCTTCGGGGCGAGCAGAGACGGACCTTGCCGGTACGTCGGGGTCGGCGCGTCGAGGTCGATGATCCGGGTGATGTTCGTGGCCGGCCAGCCTCCTCCGAGCATCATCAGGTTCTGATCTCGGACATCGCCGACGAAGCAGGAGGCCGACGTCGACGGGTTGAGCTTGGGTCCGATGAAGCCGTTGACCTGGGTGAACGTGTTGGCGTAGGGGTCCCAGAATCCCGGCTTCGTCGAATTCCCGACGAAGAATTTGCTGTTGGACGCGACGTGCAGGTGCACGTAGTTGGGCAGATTCTGGAGGCTGGGCACCCGGACGTGGGTGTTCGTGCGGTAGTCGAAGGATTCGGTGACGTTCGTCTTGATGCCGTTCTCATCGAAGCCGGCGACGAACAACACCCGCCCGTCGGCCCCGGTCACGGCGGTCGGGTACCAGCGACCAACCTCGAGCGGCGGGAGGAGTTCGTACTGCTCGGTGGTGAAGTTGAAGGCATAGAGCGCCTTGGAACCCTTGAAAGGCGGTCCGTACGCCGACGTTCCGCCGCCAACCAGCGCGCGCCCGTCCGGCAGCAGAGTGTGCCCAGCGCAGAACATGTCCGAGGGGGTCGGGATCAGTCGGCGCTCGTCGGTGACCGGGTTCCAGATGTAGCTCGTGAAGGTGCCGGCGGTGAAATTGGCCTTGTTCTTGCCCGATCCCGCGACCAGCAGGATCTTCCCGTTGGGGCCTGCGACGACGTGCAGGGCGTTGAACTCGGGCGGGAAGGACGGCAGGTAGTCCCACTGGCCACCGGTCTCCGGCGGCAGCGCGGTGAAGCCGGAGGCGTATTCACCTGTCGTGGACGAGCCGTGGTGGCCGGAGTGAGCGTCGGTGCCGGCCGGGGGCGGGATGTCGACACCCGACAGGTCGGCCTGCGGATCTTGGAACTGTGCCTGGTAGGCCTTCAGCCAGTTCGTCGGCGCCGCGTCCGCTGTACCGGCCCCGGCAGATACAAGCAGAGCGGCAGCCCCGACGGACAGAACACTGATGAATCGACGGCCGCGCACAGCTCACTCCTAGTGACAATTGCCTAGATTATGGCGCCAACACACACAGTGAGAGCGGCAGCTGGGTTCATTAAGCCACAGAGAGTCACAACTTGCGAGTTCAGTGACCCAACTGTCACCCGACTGAGCAAGACACAGCCCACCGATCACTCGCTCGTGTGGCGCTTCGACCTGCCGCGTAGCCGGAGTACGGTCGATCGCGTGGCCAGGGGCGGCATCGGCGCATCCGGTGAGCCCGACCTCATCCGTGCGGTGGTGCCGGGGGTGGCCGTCGTAGTCCTGGTCGTCGCGGCCGTGTCCGACCCCGCCGGTTGGCGGGAGTTCGGTTTGCTGCTGCTCGCGGCAGTCGCCTTCTTGTTCTGGTCCCGGCGACCACGACTACCGGTGCTCGTCCTGTCCGCCGCCGTCCTCGTCCCCGTGGTCGCTTCGCAGCACAGCGGAGCGCTGGAGCCGGCGATGTTCCTGGTGTCCCTGCTGGCCATCGTCATCGCGGGCTGGGCGGAGTCGACGGTGGCCCTGGCCGTAGCCGGAGTCGCCGCCCTGGCCAGCCCGCTCGTGGCCGCCGCCCTCGCGCCGGAAGGGCAGGGCTTCGCCTGGGGCATCTGGATGATGGGCATCGCCTTCCCGGCGCTGATCGGTCTGGTGTTCCGGCGCCAGCAGGTGCTGGCGACCCAGCTCTTGCAGGCCCAAGGGCAGCTCGCCGAACAGGCGGTGGACGAGGAACGACGGCAAATCGCTCGTGACGTCCACGATCTGGTGGGCCATGGGCTGGCGGCGATGCTGCTGCAGGTCACGAGCGCTCGACACGTGCTGCGCCGAGACGCGGACTCCGCCGACGAGGCGCTACAGGTGGCCGAGGATGTCGGCCGGCAAAGCATGCTGGAGCTGCGCCGCACCGTGGCGCTGCTGCGCAGCGAGGGGGACAGCGCGGTGACACCACCCCTTCCCGGACTCGCCGGGGTCGGTGCCCTGATCGATGCCGCTCGTGCCGGAGGTCTGCAGGTGGAGTACACGGCCTCGGGGGAACACAATGGCGTCGACCCGGGCGCCGGCTTGGCGGTGTACCGGATCGCGCAGGAGTCGCTCGTCAACGCAGCCCGGCACGCACCGCAGGCACGAACCTTGGTCTCCACCTCGGTAGAGGACCGTTGGGTCGCGCTCGAGGTGGAGAGCATCGGCCCGCTGCCATCGAAGTCCGGCCCGGATGCGGAGCGCCGAGGCTACGGCCTGCAGGGCATGCGCGAACGCGCCGAGGGTGCGGGCGGAACGCTGCAGACGGGCCCGAAGGACGGCGGTTGGCTGGTCCGCTGCCGGGTCCCACTGGCGGGGCGGGTTCCGGCGACGGACGAGGCCGCCGCACCGTGATCAGGGTGGTCCTCGTCGATGACCAGGCGATAGTCCGCGCCGGCCTCATGCGGATCCTCGCACCGGAGGATGGCTTCGACGTGGTCGCCGAGTGCAGCGACGGCATCGAAGCGCTGCAAGCTGTATCCGAGTTTCATCCGGACGTCGTCGTGATGGACGTGCGGATGCCGCGGCTGGACGGCATCGAGACGACCCGCCGGCTCAGGGCGGATGCTGACCCACCCCCGGTGCTGATCCTTACGACGTTCGACGACGACGACGTGCTGTGGGGCGCCATCGAGGCCGGGGCGGCCGGGTTCGCGCTCAAGGACGCGACAGCTGCCGATCTCCTCGCGGCGGCCAGAGCGGTGTCGTTCGGCGCGGCCTGGTTCGATCCGGCCGTGACGCCGAGGGTGCTCAGCGCCTATCGCCGGACGGTTGCCCCGGACCAGCGCCGGTTGCGCCGGCTGGAGCAGCTGTCCGAGCGCGAGTACGGTGTACTGCAGCTGATGGCCCGCGGCGCGGCAAACACCGAGATCGCGGCGTCCTTGCACGTCAGTGAGGCGACGGTCAAGTCACACGTCGGGAGCATCTTCGCCAAACTCGGCGTCCGCGATCGGGCCGCCGCGATCGTCTTCGCCTTCGACCACGGGGTCGTCGCCGCCGGGCCGGGCTGACGAGCCACTCCACCCGTGGTCGGAGTTCGGATCTGGACTGCCGGTGGATGTGCCGCCGTACCAGAGCCACCGATCATCGACCTCATGACCACAGCCACGCAACGACGGCCCGACCTGAAACCCCTTCCGCCGGATGACCACGCGATCACTGTCGACGGATTGACCAAGGCCTATTCCGGGAGGCAGGTCCTCGACGGCCTGTCGCTCCACGTGGGCCACGGGGAGATCTTCGGCATCCTTGGCCCCAACGGCACCGGCAAGACGACGGCGGTCGAGATCATCCAGGGTCTGCGCCGCCGCGACAGCGGCAAAGTCCACATCCTGGGATTGGACCCGGCCAAGGACCAGGCCCGACTGCGGCACCTGCTCGGTGCCCAGCTGCAGTCCTCAGAGCTGCCGGAGCGACTCAAGGTCGGCGAAGCGCTGCGGCTGTTCGCGCGGTTGGCCGGCGACATCGTGGACTGGCACGAGCTGCGCGACGAGTGGGACCTCGGCAGGCTGGAGCGGACGGCCTTCGGTGCGCTGTCCGGCGGTGAACGGCAGCGGCTGTTCGTAGCCCTCGCTCTGGTCAACCGGCCCCGCGTCGTCTTCCTCGACGAGCTGACGCAGGGGCTTGACCCGGCCGCACGCCGCGAAACCTGGCGGCTGGTCCGACGGGTTCGCGAGCAGGGCAGCACCGTCGTCCTGGTCACCCACTACATGGACGAGGCCGAGCAGCTCTGCGACCGGGTGGGGGTGCTGAGCGGCGGGCGGTTGCGAGCCTGCGGTACGCCGGACGAACTCATCGCCAGCGTCGGCGGTTCCTACCGGACCCGCTTCTCCTGCACTCAGACTTCCGCCCTCGCGGGACTCGACGGCCTACCTGGAGTGCACAGCGTGACCCACGACGGCGACGCCGTCGAGATCCTGGGCGACTCCTCTTCCGGCGTCCTGGTCGCGGCGGAACTGGTTCGCCGCGGGGTGATTCCTACTGACTTCCTCGTCTCCGGCCCGTCGCTGGAGGACGTGTTCGTCTCCCTTACCGAAGGAGCAGCCCGATGAGCGCGGATTCTTTGACCGTTCCCGACGCTGGCACCCGACCCGCGACCCAGCGCGGCAGGCTCGGAGTGCCGACGATCATGCCGCTCGCCGGCACAGAGTTCCGCCTGCTCAGCCGGGAGTGGGCGGCGATGTTGTTCGCCTTTGTCTTCCCGCCGCTGATGCTCGTCGTCCTCGCAGGATCATTCGGCAATCAGCCGGACGAGGCATTCGGAGGCGTGCTGCCGTCGGACTACTACGTGGCCGCATACATCGGTATCCCGCTGGGAGCACTCGCGCTGCTCGGCCTGCCGATCATGGTGGCGTCCTACCGGGAACGCGACGTACTCCGCCGGTTCGAAGCCTTCGGCGTCGCCACGGTGAAGGTGATAACAGCTCAGGCGCTGGTCACGTGCGCATTGGTGGTGCTCGCCGCGGCACTCGTCGTCGCTGTAGCCGCACCCACCTACGGCGTACCCGCCGTCGAGGATCCCTTGCGCACGCTGGCCGGGTTCGTTCTCGGCACCGTCACGATGATCGTGCTCGGGCTGGCACTCGGCCTGAGCGTGCGAACGGCGCGGTCCGCACAGGCACTCGGGATGCTTGCCTTCCTCCCGATGTGGCTGCTCGGCGGCGGCGGCCCGCCTCGGGACATCCTGTCCGACGGGATGTCCCGGGTATCCGACGTGCTACCGCTGTGGCACGTCACGGCGGCCATCCGCGAGCCATGGCTCGGGACCGGTTCGGGTGGCACCCACCTGCTGGTACTCACGGGATGGCTGATCGTGGGCCTGGTCGCCGTCACCCTGCTCCTACGCCGGCGTAACGGGTAGCTGGCGGCCGGTGGCGCGCCGGGCCGCCTCGGCCACGTAGAAGTCGATCAGCTCCGGCCGGTCGAGGGCGCCGAGGTTGACAGCCCCCTCGACCGGATGGCCCTGGAGCAGTCGCTTGATCGGTATCTCGATCCGCTTCCCGGTCAGCGTGCGGGGCACCCCCGGCGCCTCGATGATCTCGTCGGGCACGTGCCGGGGGCTGACCTCGGTGCGGATGGCGTCGTTGATGCGGGAGCGCAGGCCGTCGTCCAGCACCGCATCCGCGGCCAGTACGACGTACAGCGGCAAGTAGTAGCCGCCGTCAGGCAACTCCGCGCCGATGACGAGCGACTCGATCACCTCCGGCAGCCGCTCCACCGCGTCGTAGATGTCCGCGCTCCCCATCCGGACGCCCTGCCGGTTGATCGTCGAGTCCGACCGCCCGTGCACGATCACCGTGCCGCGCGAGGTGATCGTGACGAAGTCACCGTGTCGCCAGACACCCGGGAACATCTCGAAGTAGCTCTCGCGGTAACGCTGGCCGTCCGGGTCGCCCCAGAAGTACAGCGGCATCGACGGCATGGGTTCGGTGATGACGAGCTCCCCCACCTGATCGATGACCGGCGTACCGTCGTCGTCCCAGGCCGCCATGGCCACACCCAAGCCGCGGCACTGCAGCTCCCCGACATGGACCGGCAGGATCGGTGCTCCCTTGATGAACCCGGTGGCCACGTCCGTACCGCCGCTGACCGAGGTCAGCCAGACATCTGCCGCGACGGCGTCGTACACCCAGCGGAACGCGTCGGCAGGCAGTGGCGACCCGGTCACGCCGATCCCTCGCACCCCCGACAGGTCAAACAGGTCACCGGGACGAAGTCCGGCTCGGGCGCAGCCTGCGACGTATGCCGCTCCCGTGCCCATGAACGTCACACCGTGCGCTGCGGCCAGAGCCCACTGGGCATCCTGGGAAGGGTACGCGGGACTGCCGTCGTACAGCACGATCGTGGCGCCGTGCAGTAGGCCGGCGACCAGGATGTTCCACATGATCCAGCTCGTCGAGGTGTACCAGAAGAACCGGTCGCCGGGCCGTAGGTCGAAGTGCAGGCCGAGGGACTTGAGGTGTTCCACGAGTACGCCGCCGTGTCCGTGCACGATCGGTTTCGGCAGGCCGGTCGTGCCGGACGAGTAGAGCACCCACAGCGGATGGTCAGATGGCAGCTGCGCGAAATCGCCATCAGCAGCGGAATCCGCGGTGACGTCCGCCCACGGCGTGAAGTTGTCGAGCGCACCACTGTCCACAGTGGACACAAGCACGGCATGGCGGACCGATGGCAGCGCACCGCGGATCTCCGCCACCTCGGCCAGTCGATCGAAGACCTTGCCGCCGTACCGGTATCCATCGGTCGCGATCAGGACGACCGGCTCGATCTGCCCGAACCGGTCGATGACGCTGCGGGTGCCGAAATCCGGGCCGCACGACGACCAGACCGCGCCGATGCTCGCGCACGCCAGGAACGCGACCACCGCCGCTGGAACGTTCGGGAGGTAACCGACGACCCGATCTCCGGGCACCACGTCCCACGACCGCAGCCGTGCCGCGACCGCCGCGACCTCGGCGCGCAGCTGCGCCCAGCTCACCTCGTGGGAGCCGGTCTCGTCCACAGCCACGAGGGCCGGGCTGTCCCCTCCGTCATATCGCAACACGTGTTGCGCGTAGTTCAGGGTGGCGCCCGGGAACCACACCGTGCCCGGCATCACCGGGTCCGACAGCACGGCGTCGTACGAGGTCGAGGCATCGATGTCGTAGTAGTTCCAGATGGAGGCCCAGAACTCCTCGAGGTCGCCCACCGACCAGCGCCACATCTCGTTGTAGTCCGGCCCGAGGCGCACTCCCCGGTCGTCGAGCCAGCGCCGGTACGCCGTGATGTTCGCCGCCTCGACAACGTGCGCGGAAGGCCGCCAAAGCGCATCCATCAACGCAACCGCAAGGCGTAGGGCAACATGAGCGGGCCTTCCGCCGGCAGACCCAGGCAAGCCGCGATACCGGAAAGGGGCCCCCATTCGGCAACTCCGGCGGCCGCGGGATCCTCGCTGGAACGCGGGGGACGCAGCCGACTCAGCGGATGGCTCTGTGGAAACCGCCGGATCCGCGCCCGGGACGGGTCGGCGCCCGCCCGCTCGGCGGCTACCGCCACCGCTCGGCGCAACCCGCCGAACTCGTCGACGAGCCCGCGGCGCTTGGCGTCCGCACCGGTCCAGACGCGACCCCGCGCCACTTCGTGGACATCGTCCAGACTCATCCCGCGTCCTTGCGCCACCTTGGCGGTGAAGTCGGCGTACACGCGGTCGAGCCACCGGTCGAGGAGGTCACGCTCCTCGGCGGTGAATCCGCGCCGGGTCGAGAACATCCGGGCGTGCCGGCCTTCAGTGACCGCATCGTGCCCGATCCCGAGGCGCTCGAGCAGATCGGCGGTCACCGGCTTCCCGCCGAAGACTCCGATCGAGCCGGTCAGCGTCCCAGGCTGCGCCAGGATCGCGTCGGCGCCCATCGCGACGAAATACCCACCGGATGCGGCGACGTCACCCATCGAGGCGACGACCGGCAGGCCGGCCGCACGGACGCAGGCGACCTCCCGCCAGATGACGTCCGACGCGACGTAGGAACCGCCCGGCGAGTTGATCCGCAGCACGACGGCCGCCGGTTCGCTCTTGACCGCTGCGCGCAACGCCGCAGAGATCGTGTCCGATCCGATCGACGGTCCGCGCAACGGACCACGTCGGCTGCGTCCCGAGTGGATGGCCCCCGTGCCCTCGACGACCGCGATCACCGGGTGTCGGCGTTGGCGGATCCGCGACATCGGTGACACGGATCTGGCGTAGCGGGCCAGGTACAGCAGCCGCGTCCCGTCACCGGTACGGCGGAGCACGTCGTCGTACACCTGATCCCGGTAACCGAGCCGGTCCACCAGGCGCTCGCGCACGGCTGTCTCGGCCGCCAACGGGGCGGCGTCGACGAGTTCTCGAACCCGGTCCACGGGAAGGCGGCGCTGCTCGGCCACCCCGGAGACGATCTGCTCGGCGGCGGAGGCTGCCAGCCGCTCCGCGGCCTCACGGTGCGCCGGCGTGAAACCGGTGCGCAGCAACGCGTCCGCCGCGTTCTTGTACTCGTGCCGCTGCATGATCTCCGGTCGCACCCCGAGCTTGTCCAGCGCCTCGGCCAGGAACGTCGCCTCCACCGCGACACCCGTGAGCCCGACGTCGCCCGAGGGTTGTAGCCAGATCTCGTCGAAGGCCGTGGCTAGGTAGTAGCCGATGCTCCCGTGCGCGAACTCACCGAACGTCTCCGACCA
The DNA here is from genome assembly GCA_013696785.1 of Geodermatophilaceae bacterium. GTDB lineage: Bacteria > Actinomycetota > Actinomycetes > Mycobacteriales > Geodermatophilaceae > JACCTY01. The sequence continues at coordinate 8,808 of JACCXW010000289.1, forward strand.
TGCCACCGCCGGACGACCGCTATTCCGGCGGAAGGCCAGCACGGCGTCCCTGAACTCCTGAGCACGGGCCACTTCCCAGCCGGTACCCCCGACCTTGACCAGCAGGGCCGCGACGCCGCGGTCCCGACCGGCCCGCTCCAACGCCTCGACGAGGGATCCCAATGACAGCCGGGGCCGGCCGATCAGCCGGCTCAGCGGCTCGCCCTGCCCATCCGGTGGCGGCACCGTTGCGTCGTACTCCAGGACGACCGGCGCACCGCGCTGCCCGAGACCGCCGGTCAAAGCACCAGATTCAGCAGCAGAATGAACACCAGTCCGGAGACCGAGATCACCGTCTCCATCAGTGACCAGCTCTTGATGGTCTGACCGACGGTGAGGCCGAAGTACTCCTTCACCAGCCAGAAGCCGGCGTCGTTGACGTGGGAGAAGAAGAGCGACCCAGCGCCGATGGCGAGCGCCAGCAGGGCGCCCTCGTTGGTGCTCAGCCCACCCACGAGGGGTGAGACGATCCCGGCCGCGGTGATGGTGGCAACCGTGGCCGAGCCGGTCGCGAGCCGGATGCCGACAGCCACCAACCAGCCCAGCACGATCGGCGACAGATTCGCTCCGTCGGCGTACTCGCCGACGACGTCACCGACTCCGGTGTCGATGAGAGTCTGCTTGAAGCCTCCACCGGCAGCAACGATCAGCAGGATCGTGGCGATCGGCGGCAGTCCCGATCCGATCGAGTCGTTCACCGCGCTCAAGCTCATCCCGGCACCGCGGCCAAGCGCGATCATCGCCACCACCAGCCCCGCCAGCAGCGCGACAGTCGGTGCGCCGAGCACCTCCAGGACGGTACGAACCTGGCTGCCCTCCTCCAGCGCGATCTCGGCGACCGCCATCGCCAGCATCAGGATCACCGGCAGCAGCACCGCGAGCAGAGCGGCCCCGAACTTCGGCGTACGGCGGGCTGACCCGTCGGAGCCGGCGCCGGCATCGGAGCTGGAGCCGGCCGACTTGGAACCGGAGCCGCTACCCCGGCGGGCCGGGATCAAGTGCTCCGGGGCGTTGGCCGGGACGTACTTCGTGATGATCGAGCCCAGCAGGGGGCCGGCGATCATCAGTGTGGGTATCGCCACCACGATGCCCAACATCAGCGTCCGGCCGAGATCGACGCCCAGGGTGTCGATGGCAACCAGCGGGCCGGGGTGCGGCGGCACCAGACCGTGCATGACGGACAGACCAGCCAGCGCGGGGATCCCGATGCGCATCAGCGGCTGGCCGGTCGACCGGGACACCAGGAGCACGACGGGGACGAGAAGTACGACGCCGACTTCGAAGAACAGCGGCAGGCCCAGGATCGCGGCGATCAGCGCCATCGCCCATGGCAGCTGCTGCTCGCTGACGCGCGACGTGATCGTCTCGACGATCCGGTCGGCGCCGCCAGAGTCCGCGAGCAGTTTCCCGATCATCGCGCCGAGCGCGATCAGGATCCCGACTCCGGCGGCAGTGGACCCGAAGCCCGTGGAGAAGCTGTCCAGCGTGTCCAGCAGGGAGTACTGCGCCACGATTCCGAGGACGGCACTCCCGGCGATCAGTGCCAGGAACGGATGCAACTTCAGCGTGGTGATGAGTACGACGATGGTGGCGATCGCGACGAGCGCGGCGAGGATCAGGACGCCGTTGGACGCGCTGCGGTCGGCCTCGTCGCCGGCGGCGGCGAGCACCGACATGGACGGTGCGGACAAGAGATTCATGCGGACCTCACTAGCGTCGAGGGGGACCGTTGGCGTCCCGGGCCACGCTATCGGCGTGGTCGGCGGTCGGCAGACCGAGCGCGGCCAACGTGCGCTCCACGACCATCGCTGTCTCGCCGGTGGCGTCGACCCGTACCCCCGGCTCGTCCGAGGCCAGGGGCTCCAGGGTGTCGAGCTGACTCTGCAACAGCGAGGCCGGCATGTAGTGGTCGCGGCGGTTCTGCATCCGATCGTGCAGCAGGTTTCCGTCCGCCTCGAGCTCGCAGAACCGGACCGAGGCATTGCCCGCGCGGAGTACGTCGCGGTAGGCCCGCTTGAGCGCAGAGCAGGTCACGACGCTGCTGGAACCGGCCTGCTCCTGCCCGCTGATCCAGTCCCGCAGCGCGCCAAGCCAGGGCCGACGGTCGTCATCGTCCAGGGCCTGCCCAGACCGCATCTTGGCGACGTTCTCCGGTGGGTGGAAGGTGTCCCCCTCGGCGAATGCCCATCCCGTCGCGCGAACGATGCCCTCGGCAACGGTCGTCTTTCCGACCCCCGAGACCCCCATCACGACGACCGTGTCGGGCCCGGCGACGGTAGACATCCTCCGCAGGCTAGTCCGGTGGCGCCGGCCAGGTCACTCGTCCGGCACGCTCATCCGCGGCGTGTCCGGGCGAGGAGGTCGGTACGCGCAGATTCGCGTCAGGCCTCGGGTACCTCGAGCAGGAGGGCATCGGCGGCGGCGGCTTCGAGCAGGGCCTCGTCGCCAACGGTTGCTTCGTCGACCCAGGCCACCTCGACGATACGAACCTCGGTCCCGGACAGCTCGGAATCGTATGCGGCGGCGACGAGCTCACTCGGCCCGCCGTCGATCTGGACACCCGCGCGGAGGAGGTCGCTCACGTTGCCGGTGCCGTTGGTATCCGCGAGTTCGCGCAGCGCAGCCGCGCTCGCCTCGTCCGGCATGGTCACCACCGATACGGAGAGCACGGCCGGAGCCTCGTCGATGGTGGCCGTGAACAGCGCGCGGGACAGTCCGTCGCACGGAGTCGTGCCGAAGAACTCCGCCACCTGGCCGTAGGCGTTGGACATGCAGTCGGTGTCGCTTCGCGTCGCCTCGAGGGTGTACGTCGACCCCGCGATCTCCTGGGTCGGTCGGTCAGTCGGGCTCGCCTGCGTCGACGTCGCCGGGGGGGCGGAGGCGGAGGTGCCACCGGCTTGCTCGTCGGACGCGGCTGGGTCGTTGCCGCCGAGACCGCTCGTGAACGCGTAAACGAGACCGGCGACGGCGGCGAGCACGAGGAGTACGGCGACTCCCAGTAGCAACGCCGGACGCGACGAGCGCCGGGAAGCCGTAGCCGGAGCGGACAGCGACGCCCCGGCCGGCCGATCGACGGGACGGCTTGACACCGGTTCGGCGAACAGTCCACCCAGGCCGCTGTCATCGGAGCGCGATCCCGGTGCCGGCCCGGGAGTCAGATCCTGCTCCCAGATCGGTTCGGGGGCCAGGATGCGCTGAGGTGCTTCGGCGGGCGCATGTTCGAGGACGGCCGGCGGTGGCGGTACGGCGGGAATGTCGGGGTCGTCCTTCCCCGGCAAGAGTCGTCCAGCCGGCTCCGCCGGCAAGAGTCGTCCAGCCGGCTCCGCCGGCAAGGGTGGGGTCGGCGGCTCGGCCCACAGTGGTGGCGTTGCCGGGTCGGCCGGCAGCGGCGGCGTCATCGGGTCCGCCCGCACGGGCGGGGCAAACGGTCCGGAAAGGAGGCTGACAGCGGGACCGAGGTCGGCTCGGGCGCCCACCGCGGACTGCGCCCGACGGAGCACGTACGGGGAGTACAGGAAGCCCTCGTTGTTGAGTTCCTCGACGGACGGACCGCGGGACTGCAGGCCGAAGATGGCCAGCGCGGCCTTGACGTCTGCGGTCGTCCACACCCGGGTGTCGCCCTGGGAGCCGACATTGGCGCAGTGCCGCAGACCGGTCAGCACGTCGCCGGCGTCCATGCTGCAGGCGACCGGTCCGCCGGCGGATCGGTCACGGACGGAGATGATGGGTCCGTCGATGGCGGCGAGCATGGCGGGCGAGCCCGGATCGATGCCACCGGCTGTCAAGGCCGCGACGATGAGGTCGACCGCCCTGCGCAGCTGCCCGGCGGGACTCGACCCGCCGCCGCTGAGCCGCAGGATCTCCCCGCCGACCGTCCACATTCCGGTAGCGCTCGGCCGCAGCTCGCCGGTCTGCCGTCCCATGCCGGCCGCACGGACGACCACGACGGTCTCGGGCAGGAAAGCGACGGCGTCGGCCTGCCGGCGCTGCATCGCACCGTCGGCGACGGGGACGAATACCACCAACCCGCCGAGCACACCTGTGCCGGGACCGAGCCCGCTCAGCGCTCGGTGCAGCCGCCGCTCGGCTTCGGAGACGAGTTCGATGGGCGCCAGACAGAGCATCTGCCCCGACCTCCACTCGACTCCCGCGGGCCGCCAGATCGCCGCCGGTTCCGGCCGTACACACTGCCGGTTCCGGCCGTACAGACTGCCGGTTCCCCAGCCGTGTCATTGGACGTTACGACATGCCCGCGCGTTCCCAGCGCCGCGACGGCGCCGACACGGCCTCTTTCCGTTTCGGCGCTACCGCCTCGCCGGGCTCACCGTGCCAGCCGGACGACCCCAGCGGGCCATCGCCGGTCTGTCCAGGATCCACTCGAGGGCGTACCACTCGGCCGCGAAGACGACTGCGACAGCCGGCGCGGACCACCACAACCACGGCGGTATCACAGCGATCTCTTGCAGCAGCAGGGCGGCGGCGTATGTGACGGCGGTTGCGGCTAGCGCCGCGGGCACCGCATGCAGGCGGTATCGCGTCGCGACGTCGATCGCCACGGCGCCCGCTAGCAACATGTACGGGATCGCCGAGGGCGGGAAAGCACCGGCCACGAGCAGCACCCAGACCACCGAGCGGTAGGCGAGGTAGGCCGCCGCGAGAAGCGTCGCGGCCCAGGCAATCCTGGTGGTGCGCCTTGCCACCAGCAGGGTCAGCAGTCCCGCGCAGACCAGCCACGCGGGATGTACCCACGACGGCACCGGCAGCATGAACTCTGCCGGACTGCTGCCCTGGGAGCGGGCAAAGTCCAGCAGGATCGGCTCCGCTGTCGACTCCCCCGACACGAAAGCCCGAAGCGACAGGACGCCGTACTCCTGATGCTGATTGGGAAACAGCACGTTCTCGACGAAGAACAGCCACAGCGCGAGCATCACGACATCGCGATGCCGGCCGCGTTCCGCGCCGAGCCACCAACCCCGCAGCACGCCGACGAGCATCACGGCCGTTCCGAGGTACAAGACCGCGTGCGTCGGACTCCAGCTTGTGATGTCCAGCCCGAAGATCGCATGGTTCGCGATGTCCAGCGGTACCGCGACCAGGAACAACCCGATCCCCCACTGCATGAACCGCAGCGCGATCCGGTCCACGCCGAAGCCGGTGTAGCTGTGGAACACGACGAGCCCGACGACGAGCGCGGTGCCCGCGCTGTTGAGCAGATGCGGCGGGGCGAGGTCGTCGCGCAGCCACTTGAAGTGCCACGAGACGTCCCAAGACGATCCGAGCACCTTCAACGCGAAGGCCACCAGCCAGAGGCCGTAGATCGCCCGCAGTTCGCGTTGGTTCGTGGCCCGCAGCACCGGTCCCGGCGTCCAGTACGTCGTACGCAGATCCGTCCAGCGGACCGGGCGGCTCCCGCGCGTCACTTGAAAGGAACGGTGCCCGCGGTCAGCCGGCGCAGCGCCTGCCGCTGCCGCTGGACCCGGCGGGCGTACGGCGAGGTTGCCAGCAGCGTCTCCACGGTGTCCACGACAGCGGTGGGATCGGGGACGAAGAGGCCGGTCACCTGGACGACGACGTGCGCGGTACTGGACACCGACAGCCACAGCCGGTCCTCGGCATCGAGCCCGACCACCGCAGCACCACTGGCCGGCAGCGCCAGCGGGGCACCGTTCGCCGTCACCGCGCCCGGCAGGACGGCATACGCCAGGACACCCAGACCGTCAGGGCCGGTCTCGTCTGGATAGATGCTGAGTACGCCGGACTGCGCGGCGCCGAAGACCAGTAGGGACAGGGCGACGGCCGCCCGCGGCGGTACCGACGACGTGTTCACGAGGACCCGCAGGTCCACCGCGATCCGGCGGGCGGCGACCAGCCGTCCCGCACTGTCGAGATCCTCCGCCGGGAACCGGGCCCGGTCGGCGACCGTCAGCGTCCGGGTGTCGAGAACGGTGGCATGTCGGGCCGGTACGGGATGCAGGTAGTTCGCGAAGTAGGACGTGAAGACCTGGCTGGGGACGACATCGAAGTCCCCCGCCTCGGCACCGAAGTACAGCAGCCCGCCGGCGGCAGCGAGGTCGCCCGCGGCCATCGTCCCCACGTCGGGCACCTGCGGGCGGGCGGCGCCCGCAACCGGGCCCTCCAACCGCAACTGGGCCGCGACGAGGTCCACGTCGTCGTCCGGCTCCTGGCGGCGTACGTGCTCGTTGAGCACAGACAGCGTTGCCACGGTCGTCGTCGACTGCAGCCGGGTCTGCGCGTCATCGGCCCGGTTCCGCCCACCGAGTCGCAGTGAGTCACCGGACTCCGCGGCGGCCGTGCCCAGCATTGCCGGCGCGGCGAGGAGTCCCGCCGTACCGGCGAGCACGACGGCCGAGCGGCGCACCATCGTCCGCCGGTCGATCGACTCGGCCGCGGGCGGTGCGTCTCCGGCGCCGTGCCTGGGTCGCTGGTCAGATGACATCACCATGATCGTCTCACCCATCGGCAACACACCGCGACCCACCGCGGTCCGAACATCACGGACCGCTCGGTTGTCGCAGTCGCCGGTCCTGGTTTTGATCGGCACCCCGCCGTCGGCTCAGCGCCGGCGCCGGGTTCCGAACAGGGTCCGGCCGAGCGCGCTGCCAGCCGAGCGCATCAACGACTTGAACGCACCGGAGTCCAGGATCTGGGTCACCACCGACGGATCCTCCTGCGCCGTTCCCCGGCGGGTGCCGCGGGTCGGTGCGCTGTCTTTCCGCGGAGCCGGCGCCGGAGGGGGCGGCGGCGCGTTCACCCGGGCGGCCAGCCGTTCGTACGCCGAATCGCGATCCACCGCGTCGGCGTACCGCGCGTGCAGCCCTGAGGCGGCTACGACCTGCTGCCGGACAGCGCCCTCCGAGGGAGCCATCCGGGATCTGGGGGCCGGCAGCCTGATCCAGGCCACCGGGGTGGGTGCCCCCCGCTCGGACATCACCGTCACGACGGCCTCACCGATGCCAAGACCGGTCAGCGCCTCCTCGAGGTCGTAGTCAGCGGTCGACGGGTACGTGCGGACGGTCTTGCGCAGCGCGTCGGCGTCGTCGGGAGTGAAGGCCCGAAGCCCGTGCTGGATCCGGTTCCCGAGTTGCGCGAGCACCGCGTCAGGCAGATCGCCGGGGTTCTGCGTCACGAAGAAGACCCCGACGCCTTTCGATCTGATCATTCGCACCGTCTGGGTGACCGCTTCCAGAAAGGCGTCAGAGGCGTCCCGGAAGAGCAGGTGCGCCTCGTCCAGGAAAACCACCAGCTTCGGCTTGTCGGCGTCACCGATTTCCGGCAGCGCGTCGAAGAGATCGGCCAGCACCCACATCAGGAAGGTGGAGAACAGCGTCGGGCGATCCTGCAGGCCTTCGAGCTCCAGGCAGCTGATGATGCCCCGACCGTCGGCGGCGGTCCGCATGAGATCCGCGGTGTCGAACTCGGGCTCGCCGAAGAACACGTCGGCGCCGTCGTTCTCCAGTCCGACAAGTTCGCGCAGGATGACGCCGGCGGTAGCCGTCGACACCCCGCCGAGGCCCCTGAGTTCCGGTTTGCCGGCCTCGCTCGTGAGCCACGTGATCACCGCACGTAGATCTTTCAGATCGAGCAACGGCAAGCCCGCCCGGTCGGCCCAGTGGAACATCAGCCCAAGTGAGGATTCCTGCGTCTCGTTGAGGCCGAGCACCTTCGCCAGGAGAACGGGTCCGAAGGACGTCATCGTCGCGCGCAATGGGATGCCATCCACGCCACCCCCGACCGAGCCGCCCACAGGGCCGCCGCCCAACGTGAAGAACGCCGTCGGGTACGCCGTCGGCGCCCAGGCGTCGCCCACTTCGGCCGACCGGGCGGCGACCTTCTCAGTGAGCTCCCCCGGCGTCGCCAGGCCGGACAGATCGCCCTTCACGTCCGCGGCGAACACCGCGACACCCTGCTCCGACAGCTGCTCGGCGAGTAGCTGAAGGGTCTTCGTCTTTCCGGTGCCGGTCGCCCCCGTGATCAGCCCGTGCCGGTTGAGCATTGACAGCGGGATCCGCACCTGCGCGGCCGGGTCGCAGGCCCCGTCATGCACGACGGCACCGAGGCGCAACGCCGGACCGGCAAAGGCGTAACCCGCAGAGATCCTGGCGGTGACCTCGGACATCGGTGCGCCCCTCCTTCCGCCGCCGCTCCTGCCCCCGAGCTGGCCGCCAGAGCCTAGACCGGCTGCTACATGCCTCCCGTAGGGTTCGCACGTGAGCGAGCGGAGCGAGCCGCACGTGAGCGAGCGAAATTGCGGACACAGTGCGCCGGCAATGCGGCCGCCAAGCGCAGCGAGGGGTGCTCTTTGAGCGACAGACTGGTCTGGATCGACTGCGAGATGACCGGCCTGGATCTCACTCACGACAAGATCATCGAGATCGCGGCGCTCGTGACCGATTCCGAACTGAACGTCCTTGGTGATGGTGTCGACATCGTGATCCACGCCGAGGACAGCGACCTCGACGCGATGATCGAGGTGGTTGCCACGATGCATGCGCATTCGGGTTTGACCGATGAGGTGCGCCGCTCGACCGTGACTCTCGCGGACGCGCAGACGCAGGTCCTCGGCTACATCCGAGATCACGTGCCAACCGCCCGCACCGCGCCGCTGTGCGGGAATTCCATCGCCACCGACCGGGGTTTCCTGGCCCGCGACATGGTCGAGCTGGACGACTTCCTGCACTACCGGATGGTCGACGTCTCCTCGATCAAGGAGCTGACGCGGCGCTGGTACCCGCGGGTCTATTTCGCTCAGCCCACCAAGGGACTCGCCCACCGGGCGCTCGCCGACATCCACGAGTCGATCGAGGAGCTGCGGTACTACCGCAAGACCGTTTTCGTGGCCCCGCCCGGGCCTAGTACGGCGCAGGCCGCCGCGGCGGCCGGTGGCGCCGCCACGATCGGGTAACCTTCCTCAGCGGCCGCCGTGAGGTGGCCATGGTGGGTGTAGCTCAGCTGGTTAGAGCACCGGGTTGTGATCCCGGGTGTCGCGGGTTCAAGTCCCGTCACTCACCCCGTTTGGGTCCCGTGTCCGCGGCGTGCAATTCGGCGAGATACCGGTTGTACGCCGCGAGTTCGGGATCGCCGCTGTCGTCGATGAGAACCCGTGGCGGGGGCGTCCCGGCCGGCGTGATGTCGCGCTCGGGGGGCCGGAGTTCGGCTTTGACCACACGCGCCCAGAAGAACAGCGCGAAGAGCCCGAACACCGGCCACTGCAGGGCGTAGCCGGCGTTCTGCACGCCTCCGGTCTCGGACTCGAAGCGGGCCAACTGCCACCAGCCAAGCCACAGGCAGGTCGCAAAGGCGGCCAGCACGAACAGGTGCCCGACCAGCCAGGCCGGCGACAGCAGAATGCGGCGCACGTGTGCACGGTACCGCCGCGCGGCCGTGTAGATCCCGCGCCGCCGGGGAACTGACTTGTCATGAGCACTGATGTCGAGCACGAGAACGGGCGCAACGCCGCGAACCAGGATCCTCCCGGCGCCGACGCCGAGCGGCCGTCTGAGATCCCACGGCAGGGCTGGTTCCAGGTAATGAAGCGGGCCTTCGCCGAAGGCAAGAAGGACAACGTTTCCATGCTTGCCGCCGGACTCGCATACTTCGCGTTCCTCGCGCTGTTCCCGGCACTGATCGCGGCCGTTCTCATCTACGGGCTGGTGGCCGATCCCGCCGATGTCCAGGAACAGATCGATTCGCTGAGTGGAGCCCTCCCGCCCGAGGCGAAGAGCTTGATCAGCGACCAGATGAGCTCGATCGCGTCCAGTTCCGGGGGTGCGCTCGGAATCGGCCTCGCCATCTCGCTCCTGGGCGCGCTGTGGAGCGTCTCCGGTGGAGTCAACAACCTCATCAACGCGGTGAACGTCTGCTACGACGAGGATGAAACCCGGGGCTTCCTCAGGCTGCGGGGGCTCGCGCTGCTGTTGACCGTCGGCGGGATCCTGTTCATGGCTCTAGCGGTGGGGTTGGTCGCGGTGGCTCCGGTAGTCCTGGACGCCCTCAACCTTGGCACCCTCGGAACGATCCTGCTGCAGGTCGGCCGGTGGGTGCTGCTCGTGCTGCTCGTCGTAGTCGGGCTCGCCGTCGTATACCGCATCGCACCCGACCGGGACGCGCCGAAGTTCCGCTGGGTCTCGGTCGGCGCTGCCGTTGCCACCGTCATCTGGGTGATCGCCTCGGTCGGGTTCTCGCTCTACGTCAGCAACTTCAGCAGCTACGGCAAGACGTACGGCGCGCTCGCCGGCGTCATCGTGCTGTTGCTGTGGTTCTTCATCAGCGCCTACATCGTTCTGCTCGGTGCGGAGATCAACGCCGAGGCCGAGCAGCAGACCGCCCAGGACACCACCAAGGGCCCGGAACGCCCGATGGGTCAGCGCGACGCGGTCAAGGCCGACAGCATGCCCGGCGGCGACGGCGAGGACTCCTAGCAGCCACCGGATCACGGACGGTGAACCGAAGGCCGTCGCACGCGAGGGGCCGCCCGGTGGAGAGATCGGCCGCCAACATCACGGCGTCAGCAGGCTCAGCTTCCTTACGACCACGTCGAAGACGAAGTCATCGGCAGCCAAGGTCCGCCGGTCCGCCGTCACGAGGGTCAGCAACGCCTCATAGCGGCCCGGGGCGTCGTCCGCGCCTATCGGCACGTTCACGGTGACTGTGCGCGTTCCGCCCGGGGGTATCTGCTGCTCGGTCCCCACCGTGCGGGTCACCAGCGTCCCGTCCGGTCGGCCCACCTGCAGCAGAAGGCGGCCGCTGACCGCGCTGCCTGTGTTGTTGCGCAGATACACCGTCACCTTCACGGTGCCCGGTGCGCTCACCTCCGCCCCGGCGTACAGCACGGCGGCAAGTTCGTGCGGCCGTTGGTCGTAGCGGTACAACTCATAGCCGTCCACGTCCCCGCGGGCGGTGAAGAAGACGGCGCCGTCGTAGGCGGTCATACCGGTCGGGTTGCTGCCGTCCTTGGCCGCCGTTCCGGTGAACAGCTCCTGCACCATGGACGCGACGCCTGCGGCGCTCGGGTCGAACACCCAGAGCTCGGCGTCCCGGTATGCACCCTGGCGCGGGTTCCTCGACGCGCCGAGATAGAGCTTGCCGTCCACTGCGGTCAGACCGCTCGGAAACGAACTCGAGGCCGGATCTCCGCCGGCGGAGGCGCTGATGTCCGCCGCTAGCTGCACCGCGCGAGTGACCGGGTCGAACCGCCAGAGTTCCACCCCGCCCTGAGGTCCGGCGGCGGGGAAGTAGACCATTCCGTCCAAGCCCTCGACATAGCTCGGGCTGGACGCCGCCGACCCGGGCTTCAGATCAGCGACGAGGCGGGTCCGGCCCGTCGCCGGGTCGAAGTCGTAGGGCTCGTAGCCACGTGCCGTCGTGTACGCCTGCAGATAGACCCGGCCGTATTCGCTTCCGAGGACGTTGACCACGAAGCTGTACCGGCCGGTGAAATTCGTCACCGCCACCAGCGCATCGCTGGTGGTGTCGTAGGCGAGAAGCTCCTGGCCCTCGGTCAGGCCCTCGATGGCTCCCACCAAATACAGCGTGTCGCCCATGCCGACACCGACGCTGAAGCCCGAGTCGACGCCGACATCCAGGATCTTCCTCAGCCCGCCCGCCCCACCGGACGACGGGTCGAACTCCCACAGCTGCTGGGTCTCCAAGAGCAGGTCATCGGTCTTGAAGTACAGGTCGTCTCCGGCCACGGTGAGCTGCTCGGCGAACGACCCTTCAGGCCCCGGGACCACGTCCGCGGCGAGCTGGGTCTCGTCGGTCGCCGGGTCGTACACGTACAGCTCGTCGCCGGTAGCAGGCGTGTCTGCCACGAAGAAGATACGGCCGTCGAGCAGGGTGAGTTGGCGCACGCTCGGCCCGCCGAAGCCTGGATCGACCAGGTCGGTGACGCGATACGTCGAGCCCTGTCCGCCGTTGGCTGCGGCGTCGTGCGCCCACAACTGCCGGTCGTCCTGGGCGTCGCCCGCGCCGAAGTACAAGACGTCGTCGGCGACGACGAACTCAGCGGGGTTGCTGCGCCCTTGGGGATTGATGTCTGAGACCTGGGTGATGAGCGGCGTCGGATCGGCGACCTCCGCGTGAGCTGCGGGCAACCCGGCGGTCAGCACGGCCAGCACGATCGTTGCACCGACGAGACTGCGAACCTGGCCACGCGTCATCTGAATCTCTTGATCGAGCCGCGACCGGACGGCCGTCAGCTCGGTTGGACGTGCTCGTAGCCGAAACGGCCCTTGATACAGAGGTGCCCATGCGTCACCGAGTGGTCGATCGGCGAGTCGACCCGGACGATCCGGTTGTCCTGGGTGGTCAGTTCCAGGTTGCATCCCACCCCGCAGAACGTGCAGACGGTGGTGACCTGGTCCTGCTTGGACTCGTCCCACGTCCCGGCCCGCCGCATGTCGTACTCGCTCTTGGGCATCAGCGCCCCGGTCGGGCACACGCCAATGCAGTTGCCGCAGTAGACGCAGGCCGAGTCGGGCAGCGTGACGTCGAATTCGGTGGCGATCGTGGCGTCGAAGCCGCGACCGGCGACGGCGATCGCGAACGTGTTCTGGGCGTCCTCACCACACGCCTCGACACACTTGTAGCAGAGGATGCAGCGGGAGTAGTCCCGCACGTACAGCTCGTTGTCGATCTTCGTCGGCTGCGCCACGGTCTCGGCGGTGAGGCCGTCCGGCACGTGATGGTGGCCGGCCTGCCGGCGATCGCGCTCCCCCGCCTCAGCGGCCGGACCCGGTGGGCCGTACCGCTTGATGTCGACGCCGTACTGATCCATCCAGCGATGGACGGAATCCTCGGCCAATGACATGTCGGTGGAGGAGGCCAGCAGTTCCAGGACCATCTTGCGGCTGTGCCGGACGCGCTCGCTGTCGGTCTTCACGACCATCCCGGCCTCGACCGTGCGCGAGCACGAGGGCACCAGGACCCGGGATCCGTCGACCTCGACCATGCAGACCCGACAGGCGTTGACCGGAGTCAGGTTGTCCAGATAGCACAGGGTGGGCGTGTCGATTCCCTGCTCGCGGCAGACGTCGAGGATCGTCGAGCCCTCCGTTGCCCGCAACGGCTCGCCGTCGAGTTCGATGTCGACCATGCGGCGGATGGCACCGAGCATGACGGGGGCATTACGACGCATCGGGGGTCCTCTGCTTGTTGCCGGTCGAGGACTCGGGGGTGCGCGAGGTGTCGGCGGCTCCGCTGGCACCGACCCCGAGCAGGTTCAGTGCCAGCGCGGACTGCAGCGCGGCCGGCGCGGTCTGGCCGAGGCCGCAGATCGAGGCGTCCTTCATCACGAGGGACAGCTCGGCGAGTAACTCGACATCGGCGTGGGTCGAGCCGTTGGAGCGCGACGCGTTTGAGCGGACGGTGCCGATGCGGGCCAGTGCCTCCTCCTGGCGGACGGTGCC
>JACCXW010000325.1 GCA_013696785.1 Geodermatophilaceae bacterium
AGCCAGGACCGGTCGGCGGCGCGCAGCCCGACCCCACCGCCAGCTCGGCGTCCTCGCGGATGAGGCCCAGATATCGGTCGGCTTCCACGCCGACCACGCTAGCGGGCAGGTACGACGACCACCCGCACCCCGGCGATCATGGACTTTTGGCCAGTCCCGATCCGGCGTTTCCGGGCGAATCGGACCACAGTTCGTCATGATCGCCGCGGCGGGGCGCCGGCCGGGCAGGGCACACTGTCATCGTGACGGACTCCTGGCCCGCGCCCCTCGCCGCGGTACCGGTCGATGCCGTTGTCGCGCTGCCCGGCTCCAAGTCCATGACGAACCGTGCCCTCGTGCTGGCCGCGCTCGGTGACGTTCCCGCCACGATCCACCACCCGCTCGAGGCCCGGGACACGCAGCTCATGGCCGATGGACTGGCCAAGATGGGGGCGGCCATCGACCGCCACGACGGTGCCTGGTCCGTGCAGACGGGCCGGCTCACCGGACCGTCCACAGTGGACGTGGGCAATGCCGGAACGGTGATGCGCTTCCTACCTGTCGTTGCGGCCCTCGCCGATGGCCCGGTGCACTTCGACGGCGACAAGCGGGCCCACGATCGCCCGCTGCGGCCGCTGATCGACGCCCTGCGGGTGCTCGGGGCGGACATCGACGACGGCGGCCGGGGAGCGCTTCCGTTCATCGTTCGTGGTGGCGGCGGGCTCGCGGGGGGCGAGGTGACCGTCGATGCGTCGCAGTCCTCGCAGTTCGTGAGCGCGCTCCTGCTAGCGGCCCCGCGTTTCGAGAAGGGGCTGCGGCTGCGGCACGAGGGACCGTCGGTGCCGTCTGCCCCGCACATCCGGATGAGCGTGCAGATGTTGCGGGCGGCGGGCGTGTCGGTCGACGACTCGGCCAGGTCGGAGTGGCTGGTGGAGCCGGGCTCGCTCTCGGCTGCGGACTGGGTCATCGAGCCGGATCTGTCGAATGCCGCGGCCTTCCTCGCCGCGGCCGCCGTCACCGGCGGCCGGGTCCGGATTCCGGCGTGGCCAACGTCGACGACCCAGGCCGGTGCCGCATTGCCTGACCTGTTCGCCAGGATGGGCGCCGAGGTCACCGTGGACTCCGACGGCCTGCTGCTTCAGGGCATGGGCACGCTGGGTGGCCTCGATGCCGATCTGCACGACGTCGGCGAACTCGCGCCGGTGCTGGCAGCCGTCTGCTCGCTCGCGGCGGCACCCTCGCGACTGCACGGCATCGCCCATCTGCGCCAGCACGAAACCGACCGGCTGACCGCGCTGAGCACGGAGCTGAACAAGCTCGGCGGGCAGGTGCGCGAGACCGACGACGGGCTGGTGATCTGGCCCAGCCCGTTGCATGCGGGGGTTTTCAGCACGTACGACGATCACCGGCTCGCTACCGCTGCCGCCGTACTCGGGCTGGTGGTCGACGGCGTACAGGTCGAGAACGTCGCGACGACGGCCAAGACGTTGCCGGACTTCCCAGGGATGTGGGAACGAATGCTGTCCGGAGGAACGCGCTGACCTCGCGCCGACGCGACCTGGACGAGGACGACGTTCGGGTCCGCCCGACCCGTCAGGGCTCACGTCCCCGAACCCGGACCCGCCCCGCGCACGACCAGGCCGCCGACGGGTTCGTGGTCGCCGTGGATCGTGGCCGCTACACCTGCCGGGTCGACGGGGCCACCGTGACCGCGATGCGGGCACGCGAACTCGGCCGCAAGTCGGTTGCCGTCGGCGACCGGGTGTCCCTCGTGGGCGACACGAGCGGAGCGCCGAATGCCCTGGCGCGAATCGTGCGGATCGCCGACCGGACGTCGGTGCTGCGGCGTACGGCGGACGACACCGACCCGTACGAGCGCGTGATAGTCGCGAACGCTGAGCAGCTCGTCATCGTCACCGCGCTGGCGGATCCACCCCCGCGCACCGGCCTCATCGACCGCTGCCTGGTCGCCGCGTACGTCGGTGGACTCGAGCCCCTGCTCTGCCTCACCAAGGCCGACCTGGCCGATCCCGCCGAGCTGACTGTCCTGTACTCCGATCTCGGGCTGCGCACCGTGAGCGTCCGCCGGGACGAGCCGTTCGACGTGTTGCGCGAGGAGCTGCGTGGTCGGATGAGCGTCCTGGTGGGGCACAGCGGCGTGGGCAAGTCGACGCTTGTCAACGCTCTGATCCCCGACGCCGACCGGGCCACGGGGCGGGTCAGCGACATCGGTAAGGGGCGGCACACGTCCAGCTCGGCGGTGATGCTCGCCCTGGACGAGAACAGCTGGATCGTGGACACGCCGGGAATCCGGTCGTTCGGGCTTGCACACGTGGGCCCGTCCGACGTCCTTGCCACGTTCCCGGACCTGGTCGACGGTGCGCTGGGCTGTCCGCCGAACTGCGAGCACCGTTCGGCCGCGGACGGTTGTGCTCTCGACGCGTGGGTGACGGCCGGAAATGCCGAACCCGGCCGGCTGGCGTCCTTCCGCCGGTTGCTCGCCGCCCGCCCCACCTAGGGCCGTTCGAGGATCGGGACGGGCTATTCGGTGTCGAGGACCCGCTCGGCGATTGCCAGCGCGCTGTTTGCGGCCGGCGCCCCGGCGTACCCGGCGACGTGCAGCAGGATCTCGGAGATCTCCTCGCGTGTGACGCCGTTGCGGATCGCGGCACGTACGTGCAGGGCAAGCTCCTCGTGTGCACGCAAGGCGGCAAGGACGGCGACGGTGATGCAACTGCGGGTACGCCGGTCCAGTCCCGGCCTGCTCCAGATCGAGCCCCACACCGACGCGGTGATGTAGTCCTGGAACGGCCGCGTGAAATCTGACGCCGCCCCGAGCGCGCGGTCCACG
>JACCXW010000358.1 GCA_013696785.1 Geodermatophilaceae bacterium
GGCCGGATGTCCGGCTCGAACAGGTCGGGCTGGTTGATGATCTGCCAGCGTCGAAGACGGCGAAGCCGTCGTCGGAGGCAGCTACGGCGAGAACGGACGGGAAGTTACCCGGCGAGCCGCCGACGTCGTAGGTGTCTCCGGCGTTGCCGGCGGAGAAGACCATCATGACGCCCTGGGCCTGCAGCTCGCCCGCCAACATGCCGTCGGCGTCGTCGACGATTCCGTAGTCCGAGCCGAGCGACTGGTTCACGACGTCGAGGTGGTCGTCAGGCGAGCCGTCGTCGTTGGGGTCGAGCGCGAACTCCATCGCCGCACCGATCACGTCGGTGGACCCATTGCAGCCGAACACCCGCAGGCCCCAGAGGTTGGCCTTCGGGAGCCATCCCCGGGCCGATCCGCATTGCCTTGAGGTCCAGGGAGGTGTCATAGGGCCCGGTGTAGGTGCTGCCGTCGGCGTTCACGCCGTAGCCCGTTGCCGTGCCGGCAACGTGCGAGCCGTGGCCGTTGCAGTCCAGCGGGTTCGGGTCGGGGCGCGGGACGGGCTGGTATGCCGGGTCGTTGGGGTCGGCGTTGTAGTCGTCGCCGATGAAGTCGTAGCCGCCGCCGACCTTCTCGTTCGGGAAGATCCCCGGCGGGGCGGGGCGGTTCTCGATACGGCGGAGCACGTTGTACTGCACGACCGAACCGGATCCACCGAAGTCGGTGTGGGTGTAGTCGATGCCGGTGTCGATGACTCCGATGTCGATGCCCTGGCCAGTGTTGCCCAGGGACTCCCAGACCTCGGGGGCGTTGATGAGGTCGGCGACTCCGGCGTTCTCAAGCGTCTTCGGAGCGCTCGGGTGGACGTTCTTGACGCCCGGCAGGCTGAACAGCGAACGGTAGTTGCTGACGTCGGTCGAGATCGCCAGTCCGGCAGCGGACGTGGACGTGCGGTACAGCACGGTCGAGCCTGCCGGCAGAGCCCGGGCGAGGGCGTCCTGCAGGGTGCCGATCCGTGCCTTCGCGCTACGGGCGGCAGCTCGGGCGCTGGACTGGCCGCGGTCTGCTGAGTCGGTGAAGACCGACCCGGAGGAATCGGCATCCAGCTGGAGGTAGAAGCTGAAGTTGCCGGAGTTCGGCAGCGAGGCCGAGACGCGGCTCTGCCGGACGGCTTCCAGCAGCGCTTCGCGCTGCGAGGCGTTCACACTTGTTTCGACCGACGGGTTGCTTGCGTCCGGTCGCGGTGGCGGCCCCGATCCCGACCTGGGAGACCACGGCGGCGGTCAACGCGATGAACGCGACCCGGCGCCGGCCCCTTCCTACTGTTCGATCACGTCCGCTCCATTGAGGAAGTTTGTCCGGTGAGTGCCGACATCAGCGCACGCGAATGCGCACCACATTTCGACGTGCGCCTGGCCCCTACCGAGCGCCGCACCACTACCCCCGCGGGGAGAGTAGCCGGTGCAGCACCACCGGTGTCCACGTCGGTCCGGTTTATCTGCCCCGCTGGGTTCGGCGATGTGCCTTTTGCGGGTACCTGACCGGATATGGAAGTCCCCGTTGGTACCCGGCGGCCGGACAGACCGCTGCCCCCGGTGGGTGTCCCACCGAGGGCAGCAGCGTCCGCTAATCGTCGATCCAGTCCGTGGTGCGGATCAGGACTAGTCGCTGGTGACCTGGATCACAGCCGTATCCGTGGTCAGTCCCGGTATTGCCAGTGACTGCAGGCCGGTGACCACCTGGGCCACGCCGGGGCTGACGCCCTGGACGGTGAACGAGTAGCTGAGCGTGCCGCCCGGCGCACCGGACGTGCTGGTGACCCGTAGGTCCTCCGTCGGCAGCGCATCAGTGTCCTCGCCGCCGCTTCCGTTGATGTTCTCCGCGCCCACGGTGAGGCCGTACTCGTCCGGCGGAGCAATCGGCAGGTTCGCCGGGTCGTAGGCGTAGGTGATGTCCTCCGTGCCGTTCAGACCGATCCATGTCTGGAAGATCTCCAGGTCGCTCGTCCCAAAGACGTTGAGCTGCGACTCGACGACGAACCACTGCTCACCGGTGACGCTGTCAGCGATGATGGCGGCATAGATGCCCGGGGCATCCGTACCGTCGAGATCTGTCCAGAACGGCGCAAGCACGTTGTTGGGAACCGTCGGATCGGGCAACTCCTGCGGCACGAACGTGATGTCCGCCGAATCCTCGACGCCACCGACCACGGCGTACCCGTTCGATGTCACGCCGAGGGTTTCGTAGGTGTCGCCCGCGTAGACGAACGGGGAGACGCTGTAATTGATCGCTTCCTCGTCGCCGATCGCCGTCGGGGTTACCCCGAAGTCGGCCAGTGCCAGGTACCCGAACAGCGCACCGGGATCGATCGAAGGGATGCCCGGCTGCGCGCCGGCCAGTTCCTGGTTGGCCAGCCGCACGGTGCGGCTGTTGGTCTGGTTCGCGCCGTCCACCGACGTGATCCGCAGCTCCGGGGACACCGAGGAGTTCATGTTGGCGCCGAAGTCGCTGAAGCCGGTGTTGGTGGCCGTCGCGGTGCAGGCGACCTCGTCCCCGCCGACCGTGGCCGACGTCGCCGAGCACTCTGTCGTGACCGCGGCCGCACCCTGCATGCGGTTGAACGCCACCGGCATGTGCAGGTCCCGATCGCCGTTGACGTCGTCCAGCATGATCTGGCCGAAGTACTGGCCTGGAGCGAGGTTGACTCCCTTGATCCGGATCCGCAGCGTGGCCGACTCGCCCGGCGCCAGGGTGAACTGTGACGGGCTGACGGTGATGGCCGCACCGAAGGCGTTGGTGGTGGTGGACACCGTGTACGTCAACGTCTCGTCACTGGCGTTCTTGGCGGTCCGGAACGTCTGCACGATCCCAGGCATCGCCGGGGCGTTGATCGATGGGATGTTGAGGTCGATGCGGCGGCTGGGGAAACTCGCGGAGCGATAAAAGTCCCGCGCACCCTGGTCGAAGGTGAGGCCCGGGTCGCCGGCGAAGTTCAGGTCGATCCGACCCGCACCGAAATCGAACGGATCGGCCGGGGTGACGGTGTCCTCCTTGACCACCGACGTCGTCGCCGTGGTCATCAGTGCGGACTTGATCTGACCTGGCGTCCAGTCCGGGTGCAGCGCCTTGAGCAGCGCCGCGGAGCCCGCGACGTGCGGCGAGGACATCGACGTGCCGGCGATCGCCTGGAAGTACTGCCCCGGCGGGCCTTCGACGATGCTCTCCGGCGTCGGGGTGTGGCCGGCGAGGATCTGCACGCCTGGGGCCGTGACGTCGGGCTTGAGGAAGTCGCCGCCCGGTCCCCGCGAGGAGAACGCCGCCACCACGTCACCCTGTCCGTCGGCCTTCTGGCCAGCGGTAAAGGTCGCTGTGGCGTCGGGGTGGGCTTCCATGAAGGCGACGAAGTCGGTGCCGTCGGGCAGGTGCACTGTCGGCAGCCAGTGGTTGTCGGTCTCGATGTCGGCCAGAGTCGGGTTGTAGAGGATCATGCCCACGGCCCCGCCTTGGAGGACGTTGTAGCCCTTCTCCACCCGGGCGATGGTGCCTCGCTCACAGCCGACGATCTGACCGGTGAACGTGCCCGCGGGGGCAGGCTCGGAGCACAGCGCGTCGTAGCCAGGTACGTCGCGGGCCAGGACGACCGGCGTCGGCGTCTCCACGCCGTCGGTGATCGACGCGCCGACATCGGTGAAGGTGTCGCTGCCACCGGTCACTGTCAGCGTCGACTCGAACGCCCGCTCCTGCGTGGAGGCGGCGACGCTGATCAGCCATGGGCCGACGTGATTGACCGTTCCCGGGCCGGGCCCGTCGTTGCCGGCCGACGCGGACACGAGGACACCTGCGGTGTAGGCGTCGAGGAAGGCCAGCTCCACTGGGTCGGTGTAGGGGTCGGCGCCACCGGAGATGGAGAAGTTGATGACGTCGACACCGTCTTCGATGCTGCGGCCGACGGCGGCCACCGAGTCGGTCTGGACGCACCCGTTGAGGCCACAGACCTTGTAGACCGCGACATGGGCACCGGGCGCGATGCCGTTGATCTGGCCGCGGTCGACGCCCAGGACGATGGCGTTCTCGACCGTCGCGCCGGCTGACGTGGTGGAGGTGTGCGTGCCGTGCCCGTTGCTGTCACGGGCGGTCTCGTACACCTCGCTGTCCGGGTAGATGGACAGGTAGGTCTCGAGGAACGGCTCGCCGGAGATCAGCTTGTCGTTGCATTCGAAGACGTCGGTCTCTGGGGTCAGCGGGTTGTCGCCGAAGTCGCAGGTACGCGGCTGCCCGTCGGAGCGCG
>JACCXW010000361.1 GCA_013696785.1 Geodermatophilaceae bacterium
GCGGCGTCGAAGGCGGGCTGCACGCTGGCGATCATGCCGAAGGTGGCCATCGCGGCCAGGTGCTCCGGCCGCGGCATCTCCGCGTGCTCCAGCCGGTGCCTGCACGCCTGTACGGCGGCCAGGCCAAGGTCTGCGGCGACGGCGGCGACTGCGCTCACCGCCTGGTCGATCGCGACGTCGCCGATGACGTGGAAGCCGGCCTGCACGCCGGCTTCGGTGGCCGCGCGGACGTGCGTGACGATCTGTTCCTGGTCGTATCGCAGCGCCCCGTTCGTCGGCTTGTCCGCGTACGGCTCCGTGACCGCTGCCGTGTGCGAGCCGAGGCTGCCGTCGCAGAACAGGTCACCGCCGGCGCCGGCCAGACCGAGTTCGGCGACGATCTCGAAGCCGTCCAGCTCGCCCCAGTAGGCCAGTACGGCGGGACCCGCCTCGGTGGCGGCCAGTTCCAGCAGCGCCTCCAGGTCGTGCCGGCCGGCGACCTCCGGGCCGCTCATCTCCTGCAGGCACCCGATGCCGAGGGCGGCGGCGCGCTCCCGGGTGGCGCGCTGCGCCGCGCTTCGCTGGCTCGGTGAGATCCTGGCGTACGCCGCCCGCCGTACGGCGTGGTGCGCATCCAGGCGGAGCATGCCGGACTCGTCGTAGCCAGATTCTGCGGCCGCTTCCGGTACCGCCGTCAACAGCGCGGAGGAGCAGGCCGCGGAATGCGCGTCGACGCGCGAGAGGTAGACCGCCCCGCCGTACGCCGCGCGGTCGAGTTCCTGACGTGTGGGCGGACGTCGTTCCGGCCAAAGCGTCTCGTCCCAGCCGGAGCCGAGGATGACCCGGCCGCGGCCGGCGCGGGCGTGCACCTCCACCAGACCGAGCAGTTCCCCCAGCGAGCGGGTTCCGCGCAGGTCCAGCCCTGTAACCGCCAGGCCGGTCGCTGTCGTATGCACGTGGGCGTCGACGAAGGCAGGGGTGATCGTCGTGCCGTCGAGCTGCACGACCTGGTCCGCTGACGGGGCGGCATCCACCGGGCCGGTCCAGACGATCCGCCCGCCCTGCACGAGCAGGCCCTGCGCCGCGGCGTACAGCGTCGTTCCTCCAGAGTCGTGGATCGGGGTCATTGGGCGGCCACCCGGTCCTCGAACAGCCGGCGTACCCCCGGCTCGGAGCGCAGCAGGTCCAGCGCGAGGGCGGCGTGCCCGGGCGCGTACCCGTTGCCGATGAGCATCGTGACGTCGGCGGCGAGCCCTTCGGCGCCGAGTGCCGCCGCGGCGAAAGAGGTGGCCATCGAGAAGAAGATGACCGTGCCGCCGTCACCGGTGGACAGGATCGCGCCGTGCTCACAGCCCGGTACGTCGACGCACACGACGGTGATGTCGACCGGTGCTCCGATCGCCGCGGCCAGCGCGACCGGGTCGCGGGCATCAGCGAGCACCACTTCGGCGCCAAGTTCGGCGGTGGTAAGGGCAGCGCCGTCGGCCTGGTGCGGTACCACACCGACGAGCCGTCCGGCCCCGGCCCGGCGAGCAGCGGCCAGCGCCAGGGACCCGGACTTGCCGGCGGCACCGATGACCGCGACCGACGGAGGCCGGCCGCCATCCACGTACTGGGCGACGACACGGGCGGTCAGGGCCGGGGCCCCACAGACATCCATCACGGCAAGCGCGAGGGGCGCCGGCAGGTCGGCTGGCAGTTTCGCCGCGATCGACCGGCCGAAGAGGATCGCGTGCCCGTCGCAGGGCACCTGCTCGGTGCGGCCGTCCCAGCCGGCCAGGCCGTCGCTGATCACGAGCGGCGTGAGGGTGAGCGAGACCAGGGTGGCGACCTGGTCGCCGACCGCCAGGCCGAGCGGGGAGTCCGGGCCGAGCTCCTCGACCACGCCGACGAGCATCCCGCCGGAGCCGGTCACCGGGTTCTGCATCTTGCCTCGAGTCGTGACGATGTCGAGCACCGCCGCCCGCACAGCGGCGCCGTCACCGTGCTCGGTCCACAGTTGCCGGAAGCTCGCCGCGTCCAGGTTGAGCCGGCGGACCCGGATCCGCACCTCATCGGCGTACAGGGCGGGGGTGGCGTCCAGCCGATCGGCGGCCTGCGGGAGCACGCCCGCGGGCGCCAGCACGCGATGGAGGCCGATCGCCGATCCCGCGCGTGACACGCCGTTCATATGGCTGTGACCCTCCCTAGCTGAAGATTCTGCTGTCCGGTCTTTGATAGAGCGAAGGTTCTCCCGTATTGTCGCGATCAATCTACAGTGCGGAGGAGCCACCATGTCCGAGCAGCCCTACGTCTACCAGCGGCGTGAGCTGATCGAGCCCGACTGGCGCCGGTTGCCGGGCTTCGCCGCTGCCACCGCCGAGCAGTGGGCCGACCCGCAGTGGCAGCGTGTCAACTGCGTCAAGAACCTGCGCCAGCTGCGCGGCGTGTACGGCGATCTGCTGAGCGAGAGCTTCTACGCCGACGTCGAGCGGGACCAGCAGGAGCGCGCCACGATGTCGTTGCTGCTGCCGCCGCAGATGCTGAACACGATGGTGCCGGCCGAGGTTCCCAGCACGGAGGCGATGCTCGCCGACCCGGTCCGCCGTTACATGCTGCCGGTGTTCAGCGACCGCGCAACGGACTGGCCCAGCCACCCGCACTCGTCGCGCGACTCGTTGCACGAAACGGAGATGTGGGCGGTCGAGGGCCTGACCCACCGCTACCCGACGAAGGTGCTGGCCGAGCTGCTGCCGACCTGCCCGCAGTACTGCGGGCACTGCACGCGGATGGACCTCGTGGGCAACTCGACGCCGCAGGTGACCAAGCACAGGTTCGAGCTGAAGCCGCTCAACCGGTACGACGCGATGATCGAATACCTCCGGCGTACCCCCGGTGTCCGTGACGTGGTGGTCTCCGGCGGCGACGTGGGCAACATGCCGTTCAAGAACCTGGAGTCCTTTGTCGCGCGGCTGCTGGAGATCGACACGGTCCGCGACATCCGGCTCGCCACCAAAGCGTTGATGGGCCTCCCCCAGCACTGGCTCTCCGACGACGTCGTCGAGGGCATGGGCCGACTGGCGACGACGGCTCGATCACGTGGGGTCTCGATCGCGATCCACACCCACGTGAACGCCGCACAGTCGGTGACGCCGACGGTCGCGCGGGCGTCCCGGGCGATGCTCGCCGCCGGCATCCGCGACGTCCGCAACCAGGGCGTCCTGCTCAAGGGCGTGAACACGAGCACCGAGCAGCTGCTCGACCTGTGTTTCGCGCTGCAGGACGAGGCCGGAATCCTGCCGTACTACTTCTACCTCTGCGACATGATCCCGAATGCCGAGCACTGGCGGATCTCCGTCGGCGAGGCCCAGCGGCTCCAGCACTCGATCATGGGCTACCTGCCGGGCTTTGCGACGCCGCGGATCGTCTGCGACGTGCCGTACGTCGGCAAGCGCTGGGTGCACCAGCTCGAGGAGTACGACCGGGAGCGCG
>JACCXW010000395.1 GCA_013696785.1 Geodermatophilaceae bacterium
GGACTGTCGGCGGCGGCGACCGGACCGCACGCTCCCGTACATGATCGAGACGGTGCTGACCTCGGCGACGGCGGCTGCCCTGGGGATCAGCCGGCACGGCATCGCGCACCGGCTGGCGACGGCTCGATTGCAGCGCCTGCTTCCCGGCGTGTACCTGACCCACGCCGGTACGCCGCAAATCACCGAACTCCTGGCGGCGGCGCTGGCCTACGCCGGGCGGGGCACGGTGCTGTCGGGTACGGCGGCGTTGCGGCAGTACACGCTGCGCGCGGCGCCGGAACGATGCTCGGATCCAGCATCGGCGATGATCTCGGGCCGGTGCCGGTGGGCCGGTGAAAGCCCATGATCATCGCGGGAAGGTCAGCCGGACGGGTCAGCCGGAGGATCAGGACGTGGCGGCGGCCAGCGCGGTGCGGGCCTCGTGCTCGGGCATCGGCTCGTAGCGCAGGAACCGGCGACCGAACCGGCCGGTACCGGCGGTCATCGCCCGCAGGTCGATGGCGTAGCGCAGCAGCGCGCTCTCCGGCACCTCGGCGCGTACGACTGTCTGCTCGCCAGGCACCGACTCGGTACCGGTCACGTGCCCGCGGCGGCCGGACAGGTCACTCATGATCGTGCCCACGTGCCCGTCGGGAACGGTGATCGACACCTCGTGCACCGGTTCGAGCAGCTGGGTCTGCGACGCCTTGGCGGCCTCGCGCAGGGCCAATGCCCCGGCGGTCTGGAACGCGGCGTCCGAGGAGTCCACGCTGTGCGCCTTGCCGTCGACCAGGATTACCCGCAGGTCGACGACCGGGTAGCCGGAGAAGCCGCGCGCCATCTGGGTGCGGACCCCCTTCTCCACCGACGAGACGAAGGCGCCGGGGATGGCGCCTCCGACGATCTTGTCGAGGAACTCGAACCCGTCACCCCGCGGCAGCGGCTCGACCTGGATCTTGCAGACGGCGTACTGCCCGTGCCCGCCGGACTGCTTGACGTGCCGGCCGAGTCCCTCGGCCGGGCCGGCGAAAGTCTCACGCAACGCCACCACGACCGGTACGACGTCCAAGTCCACGCCCTGCGCCCGCAACTTGTCCAGGATCACGTCGGCGTGCGCCTCGCCCATGCACCAGAGCACGAGCTGGTGCGTCTCCGGGTTGCGCTCCAGGCGCAGCGTCGGGTCGCCGGCGGTCAGGCGGGCCAACCCCTTGGCCAGCGCGTCCTCGTCGCTGCGTGTCTTGGCGGTCACTGCCACCGGCAGCAGCGGCTCAGGCATGTCCCAGGCAGCGACGATCAAGGGGTAGTCCTTCGCCGAGATCGTGTCGCCGGTCTCTGCCGACGTCAGCTTCGTCAGCGCGCAGATGTCACCCGCGACGCACTTGGCCATCGGCCGCAACGTCGAGCCCAGCGGCGACATCAGGTGCGCCAGCCGCTCGTCCACGTCGTGGTCCTCGTGCCCACGCTCGGCCAGCCCGTGACCCGAGACGTGTACGGCGGTGTCCGGGCGCAACGTTCCCGAGAACACCCGCACGAGCGACACCCGTCCGACGTACGGGTCGACCGTCGTCTTGACCACCTCCGCGACGAGGGGGCCGTCGGGGTCACAGGTCAGCGCATTGTGCGGCCTCCCGTCGACGCGGGTCACCGGCGGCGCCTCGTGCTCCAGCGGGGAGGGGAACGCGCCGGCGACGACTTCGAGCAGGGCGCTGATTCCGAGCCCGGTCACCGCGCTGACGCCCAGCACCGGGTGGAAGGAGCCGCGCGCGACCGCGGTCTCCAGATCATCGATCAACGTGTCGACGTCCAGGGTCTCGCCTTCGAGGTAGCGCTCCATGAGCGTCTCATCCTCGCTCTCGGCGATGATCCCTTCGATCAGGGCGTTGCGGGCGTCCTCGATGAGCTCGGCGTGTTCTGGCTCCGGATCCCTCGTGACCGGCGTCGGGCCGCCGCCGCTGTGGTCGTAGATCCTCGTGCTGAGCAGACCGATCAGGGCGACGACGGGCTCCTCGGCACCGTCGTCGGAGTGCACCGGCAGGTACAGCGGCAGCACTCCTTCGCCGAATACCCGCTGGCAGACGGCGACGGACTCCTCGAAGTCCGCCCGCGGATGGTCCAGCCGGGTGACCACCACGGCTCGAGGCAACCCGATCGCGGCGCATTCCTCCCACAGCGCGATGGTTGCCGCGTCCACTCCGTCGACGGCGGAGACGACGAACAGCGCGGCGTCGGCGGCCCGCAGGCCGGCGCGCAACTCGCCCATGAAATCGGCGTACCCCGGGGTGTCGAGCAGGTTGATCGTCACGCCGTCGATGACCATCGGCGCGACCGAGAGTGTCACCGATCGCTGTTGCTTCACCTCGGTCGGGTCACTGTCGCAGACAGTCGTCCCCTCCGTGACCGAGCCCATCCTGGAAATCGTGCCGGTGGCGGCGAGCAGGGCCTCCGCCAACGTCGTCTTGCCCGCACCCGCGTGGCCGACCAGGGCCACATTTCGGATGCGGGCCGGATCCTCAGCGGGTGTGACGGCGGCTTCCTGCGCTTTGCCCGACATAACAGCCTCCCGGTGTGTCCGCTGGATGCCCGATTCGACACCTCTTGGGCCGCCGGGGCAAGCGGAGCGGGGTGCCGTCGCGCGTGGCGACTACTCTGGTCCGTCACCGGCCGATCGGAAGGGTCATGCTCAACATCTTCGCCCGTGCCTCGGTCGCGAAGGCCCTGCAGCCGCTCGGCGAGCGCCTCGCCCGCGCCGGGGTGAGCCCGAACGCCGTCACAGTCGCCGGCACCGTGGGCGCCGTGGCCGCCGCGGTCGCCTTCTTCGGCCGCGGCCAGTTCTTCCTCGGCACAGTCGTGATCACGATCTTTGTTCTCTTCGACCTCGTCGACGGCGCGTTGGCGCGGGCCCGAGGTACGAGTTCCCCATTCGGGGCGGTGCTGGACTCGACCTGCGACCGCATCGCGGACGCGGCGATCTTCGGCGCTCTCGCCTGGTGGTTCGCCGGCACCGGCGACAGTCCGGCGCTGTTGCTGGCCGCACTGCTGTGCCTCGCCCTGAGCTCCCTGACGTCCTACGTCAAGGCGCGGGCCGAGGGGGCCGGCCTGCGCTGCGACGTCGGCATCGCCGAGCGGGCGGAGCGGCTGATCATCGTGCTCGTGGGCACCGGACTCGACGGCCTCGGCGTGCCGTTCGTGCTCGCGGCGGCACTCTGGCTCCTGGTCGCAGCGTCCGCGGTCACCGTCATACAGCGGGTTCTCGAGGTACGCCGGCAGGCCGCGCTCGTCACCCAGCCACCGCCACGGTGAAGGACTGGCTCACCGACCGCGGATTCGCCGCGGGATGGTCGCTGGTCAAGGCACTGCCCGAACCGGCCGCGAGATCGCTGTTCCAGGCCGCGGCGGACCTCGCCGTACGCCGGAACGGACCGGCGGTCGGCCGGTTGCGGGTGAATCTGCGCCACGTCGTCGGAGCCTCGACGTCGCCGGCGATCCTGGACGACCTGGTACGTCGCGGCATGCGCTCCTACGCCCGCTACTGGAAGGAGATGTTCCGGCTGCCCGTCATGGACCCGGCAGACGTGATCGCGCGAACCGAGGTGAGTGGCTGGGTGAACGTCGACGCCGCGCGCTCGGCCGGCCGCGGGGTGATCGCCGCGCTGACCCACTCCGGCAACTGGGACGCCTCCGGGATCGTGTTCCGCGACCACCTCGGCGAGGGCTTCACGACCGTCGCCGAGCGGCTGCGGCCGGAGGCGCTCTTCGACCGTTTCGTCGCCTACCGCGAGCGGCTCGGGATGGAGGTGCTCCCGCTGACCGGCGGGGAACGCCCTGTCGCCTCGATATTGACCGAGCGGCTGAAAGCCGGGCGCAGCGTCTGTCTGCTGACCGAGCGCGACCTGTCCGCCCAGGGACTGCCGGTGCAATTCTTCGGCGCGACCGTGACCGTGCCGGCCGGCCCGGCGCTGCTCGCCGCGACGACGGGTGCGGCGCTGGTACCCGTGTACGCCTCCTTCAGCGAGACCGGCTGGCGGTTGCAGTTCTGTCCCGAGATCCCGATCGCCGGCCAGGCCCGGCTGCGTGACCGGGTCGCAGCCGCGACCCAGGAGCTGATGACGGTTCTGGAGGGCGGGATCACGGCCCATCCCGAGGACTGGCACATGCTTCAGCCGCTGTGGACGGCCGACCGGACGGCGGTGTCGAGCCGATGAGGATAGGCCTCGTCTGCCCCTACACATGGGACATCCCCGGCGGCGTGCAGTTCCATGTCCGTGACCTGGCCGAGACGCTGATCGGGCTCGGTCACGAGGTGTCCGTCCTCACCCCGGCCGATGACGAGTCGACCCTGCCGCCGTACGCCGTCTGCGCGGGTCGGGCAATCGCGATCCGCTACAACGGTGCGGTTGCGCGGATGCAGTTCGGTCCGGTGTCCGCCGCCCGAGTCCGCCGCTGGATCAAGTCGGGGCACTTCGACGTCCTGCACGTGCACGAGCCCGCCGCGCCCAGCCTGTCGCTGCTCACCTGCATGCTGGCGACCGGTCCGATCGTCGCGACACTGCACGCCGCGTCGACCCGGCTGTTCTGGCTTGCCGCGACCCAGGGCGTCCTGCAGCCGTTCATGGAACGGATCAGCGGCCGGATCGCGGTCTCCGACCTGGCGCGGCGGCTGCAGGTCGAGCACCTCGGCGGGGATGCGGTGGTGATCCCGAACGGGGTCGACGTCCAGCAGTACCGCCGGGCCGAGCCGCTGCCCGGTTACCCGCGAGCCGGTGGCACGGTCGGCTTCATCGGCCGGTACGACGAACCACGCAAGGGTCTGCCCGTGCTGCTCGCGGCGATGGCGGTGCTGGCGCCCTACCGTCCCGACCTGCGGCTGCTCGTCGCCGGCCGCGGCGACGAGGACGACTTCGCCGCCGATCAGCCGCCCGCGCTGGCTGGTCGGGTGCAGCTGCTCGGCATGCTGTCGGAGGCCGACAAGGCTTCGCTGCTGCGCTCCGTGGACGTGTACTGCGCGCCCAACACCGGGGGAGAGAGTTTCGGCGTGATCCTGCTCGAGGCGATGGCCGCGGGCGCGCCCATCGTGGCCAGCGACCTCGACGCCTTCCGCCGGGTCCTTGACGGCGGCCGCGCAGGCGTCCTGGTGCCGGTCGGGGACGCCGAGGCGCTCGCCGCGGGGCTCGCCGACGTGCTCGACGACAGCGCACGTCG
The DNA here is from genome assembly GCA_013696785.1 of Geodermatophilaceae bacterium. Classification (GTDB taxonomy): domain Bacteria; phylum Actinomycetota; class Actinomycetes; order Mycobacteriales; family Geodermatophilaceae; genus JACCTY01. The sequence continues at coordinate 5,179 of JACCXW010000395.1, forward strand.
GGAGGTGCTGGTGGCGACCGGGCGCAGCGTGGTCGCCGAGTACGACTGGCCGGTGGTCGCCGCCCGGATCGTCGATGTCTACGAGACGGTCGTCGCCGCTACGCCCGGGGAAGTGCAGGCGCTGCCCGACGCGGAAGCCGACGCGGATCTCCTCGACCCCGTTCCGGAGACCGAGGTCAGGTCCCGGCTGTCGCTGCGCCGCCCGTGGCGCGCGGTTTGGCCCGAAGCACTGCCGCGCTCGGATCACTAACCTTGCCGCGTGGGATGGCTGGTCGTCGCGGTGGTGCTCATCGTGCTGCTCGCGGTCTGGATCACGTGGACGGCCAACCGGATCGACCGGCTCTTCGCCCGGGTCGAGGCCGCCCGCGCCTCCCTCGACGCCCAGCTGGTGCGCCGATCGGCCAGCGCCCAGGCACTCGCTGACGAGGACGCGGCCGCGCTGGGCGAGCCACTGGCCGGCCGGCTGCGGGTTGCCGCCCGTGCGGCGCTTGCTGCCGACGATGCCGGCCGCGAGGCGGCTGAAAACGATCTGGGCCGGACCCTGATCGAGTTGGAGCGGACCTCGTTGGAGCGGCAGCGACTCACCGAACTGCGCGAGGCCGCGACCCGGGTGGGCATCTCGCGCCGGTTTTACAACGACGCCGTACGGGATCTTCGTGGATTGCGGGGACAGCGGATGCCCCGCCTGCTGAGACTCGGTCCGCGTCGGCCGATCCCGGCGTTCTTCGAGATCGACGACCGGGTCTGGACGAGCAGCGAACGCGAGCTCCGCAGCTGAGCGCCGTTCATGCCCGCAACTCCGCGGGCAGGTCGACGCCGCGCAGGTCGGGGGGCAGATGCCCCACGTCGTTGTACGCCACGAGCACTGCCGGCCGGTCGCTGCGTAAGAGCAGCACGGACAGCCCGCAGTGGTAGTCGAGGAGCGTCATCCATGAGCCCGGGGGTGCGCCGAGGGCGCGTGTGACGAACCAGTTGATCAGGTTCCCGTGGCTGATGAGCAGGATGCGGGCGTCCCCGGGTCCGTCGGCGTAGCGCGACTACGCGGCCCGGGCTTGCCGGGGACTGTCGAGAAGAACCTGCGGCAGGTCGGCCCGGCCGACGATCTCGGCGGTGCGGCGGCCCGGCGCAGGGTGCTGTGGTGGACCTCGGTGATGCCGGCACCGACCAGCCGTTGTCCCAGCAGTCTGGCCTGCTCCTCGCCGAGCGGCGTCAGCGGCCCGTCGTCGTTCCCGTCCGGAAGCGTGGTGCCGGGCGTGGACAGGCCGTGTCGTGTCAGGTAGAGCATGCGAAGCGACATGGCGGGGCTCCGGCCTCCCGTCGCCGTACGATGGGACTCCAGCCCCACACTTTCGGAAAGGGTACTGACGTGACCGGCCAACCAGGACCTCCGTTCACCGGCAGTTCGCGCGTCAAGCGCGGGATGGCCGAGATGCTCAAGGGCGGGGTGATCATGGACGTCGTCACCGCGGAGCAGGCGAAGATCGCGGAGGACGCCGGCGCCGTCGCCGTGATGGCGCTGGAAAGGGTGCCCGCCGATATCCGGGTGCAGGGCGGCGTCGCACGGATGAGCGATCCCGACATGATCGACGGCATCATCGCCGCCGTCTCGATCCCGGTGATGGCCAAAGCCCGGATCGGGCACTTCGCCGAGGCCCAGGTGCTTCAGTCCCTCGGCGTGGACTACGTCGACGAGTCCGAGGTGCTGACCCCCGCGGACGAGGCGCACCACATCGACAAGTGGGCTTTCACGGTCCCGTTCGTGTGCGGTGCGACGAACCTCGGCGAGGCTGTACGGCGGATCAGCGAGGGCGCGGCGATGATCCGATCCAAGGGTGAAGCCGGCACCGGCAACGTCGTCGAGGCCACCCGCCACATGCGTGCCATCCGCGCCGACATCCGCCGCCTCACCCTGATGGACGAGAGCGAGCTGTACGTCGCGGCGAAGGAGCTGCGGGCTCCGTACGACGTCATCAAGGAGATCGCCGAGACGGGCAAGCTGCCGGTTGTGCTCTTCACCGCCGGCGGCATCGCCACCCCGGCCGACGCAGCGATGATGATGCAGCTCGGCGCCGAGGGGCTGTTCGTCGGCTCGGGCATCTTCAAGTCCGGCGACCCGGCGACCCGGGCCGAGGCGATCGTCAAGGCGACCACGTTCTACGACGACCCGGACGTGATCGCGAAGGTCTCCCGCGGCCTCGGCGAGGCGATGGTCGGCCTGAACGTCGAGCAGCTGCCGGCCGACCAGCGTTTCGCCGGCCGCGGTTGGTAGGCAGCGCTCGGAGACCGGCCGTCGGCGTCCTGGCTCTGCAGGGCGATGTCCGCGAGCACCTGCAGGTGCTGGAACGCTGCGGCGCGGCACCTCGCCCGGTTCGGCGGCAGGCGGAACTCACCGGCCTCAACGGCATCGTGCTGCCCGGCGGCGAATCAACGACTATCGCCAAGCTCGCCGCTGCATTCGAGCTGCTGGAGCCGCTGCGTGCCGCGGTCCGCGGTGGGCTGCCGGCGTACGGATCGTGTGCCGGGATGATCCTGCTCGCCGACCGGGTCACCGACGCCCCGGCCGGCCAGCAGACTATCGGCGGGATCGACATGACGGTGCGGCGCAACGCCTTCGGCCGGCAGGTGGATTCTTTCGAGGGTGACCTGGAATTCGCGGTACTGGGGGAGGAGCCGGTGCACGCGGTGTTCATCCGGGCGCCCTGGGTGGAACAGGCCGGTCCGGACGTCGAGCCGCTCGCTCGGATCCCCAGCGGGCCGGCCGCCGGTAGAATCGTCGCCGTACGGCAGGGGTCGATGCTCGCCACCGCGTTCCATCCCGAGATGACCGGGGATTCCCGGGTGCACGAGCTCTTCGTACGCATCGTGGGCGAATCGTGAAGGACGTGAAGTCAGAATGAGCGAGCGGAGCGAGCGAATCAGTGGGAACAGTGTGGCGCGAATGCGCCTCACCGAGCGTAGCGAGGTGGGCAATTGAGTGGCCATTCCAAGTGGGCGACCACCAAGCACAAAAAGGCTGCCGTGGATGCCAAGCGCGGCAAGCTGTTCGCCAAGCTGATCAAGAACGTCGAAGTTTCCGCGCGGACCGGCGGCGCCGACCTGGCCGGAAACCCCAGTCTGTACGACGCCGTACAGACCGCCAAGAAGGCCTCGGTGCCCAACGACAACATCGACAGAGCGGTCAAGCGCGGCGCCGGGCTGGAGGCGGGTGGGGCGGACTGGCAGAACATCACTTACGAGGGCTACGGCCCGGCCGGCGTCGCGTTCCTGATCGAGTGCCTCACCGACAACCGCAACCGGGCGGCAATGGAGGTCAGGACGGCGATGAACCGCAACGGCGCGACGATGGCCGACCCGGGCTCGGTGACCTATCTGTTCAACCGCAAGGGGGTCGTCCTGGTGCCGAGCGCCGGGCTGGACGAGGACGACGTGCTGATGGCGGTGCTCGAGGCCGGTGCCGAGGAAGTCAACAACCTCGGCGAGTCCTTCGAAGTGGTGAGCGAGGCCAATGACCTGATCGCGGTGCGGACGGCGCTGCAGGAGGCCGGGATCGACTACGACTCCGCCGAGGTCTCGTTCCTGCCCAGCGTGCACGTCGACCTGGACGAGCAGAACGCGTCCCGGGTGTTCCGGCTGATCGACGCGCTCGAGGACTGCGACGACGTGCAGAACGTGTATGCCAACTTCGATGTCACTGACGAGGTCATGGCTTCCGTCGGCTGAGACCTGTCGAAGCCGACCAGGAGTCCCTTCCGGCCGCGACCTATCCGCAGTCCAGCGGTCTTGACTGGGACCAGGTCGCTGACGTGCTGACGCCGATGGCGCGCTCGCCCCGGTTGCTCGGGGTCAGCATCGCCGACTTCCCGCCCGACCTGGACTTCAGCGGCGACCTCGCCACGCGGATCGTCGGTGTCCTCGAGCGGGTCCTGCCGTGACCCGGCGGCAGGCCGGCACGTGACCGCGTTGCGGCGCCGGAACGTCGGACCCGTGAACGCCGCGTGAAAGTGCGCCGATAGCGCTTCGTCGGGACCGCCGCGCGAACAGTCGCGGGTAGATTTGCGGCGTGTCGAGGCACCGCACTTCAGCTTCGACCGGGCACGATGAGGACGCACAATAAACCGGGCCCCTCCATGTATGAGATGGAGGGGCCCGGCCCGGCAGCAACGGCTGCGACCATCGATCGCTCGTTGGTCACTTCCGTGCGCCCACGTCCTCAGCGTCGAGAGCCCTAGCGCGAGCGTCCTAGTCGCCCAGTATCTCGCACCCCCCGGATTTGACTCCGAGATTCGGTCTCCGTTGCCGGTGACGTGATGCAATGTCTAGTCGCAGAAACGGTGGCCCGCAAGGGTTTCTGACGGAAAGTTCGACCTTCTTCAAGGCCGACCGACTTGTCCACAGAACGGTTCCGGTTATCCCCAGCAAGGCGCACTTTTCCCCCGCACTGTCCACCGACTTGTCCACATACCGTTCCTCCCTGCCAGGACTGTGGTCCGCGCCGGCGCCGACCGCCGGTGACTGAGCGCCACCATTGAGACTCGTTGTTCACAGGGGGTAAGCAGCGGTCATGTGCGGGGGACCATCGACGTACTGG
>JACCXW010000401.1 GCA_013696785.1 Geodermatophilaceae bacterium
CCGAAGGAGGCCTCGTGGCCGTGCGCGCGCTGCGTGGCGCCATCCAAGTTTCAGCCAACGAGCGGCAGCCGATCCTGGACGGGGCCGGCACCCTCGTCCAGACCGTGCTCGACCGCAACGGCGTCCGACCCGAGGACATCATCAGCATCGTGTTCACCGCCACACCGGACCTGACGGCGGAGTTTCCGGCGTACGCCGCCCGCCAGCTGGGACTGAGCGACGTCCCGCTGCTGTGCGCGACGGAGATCGACGTACCGGGGGCGATGCCACGGGTGCTCCGATTGCTCGCTCATGTATCCACGGACCGGGCTCGTTCCGAGTTGCGACACGTGTACCTGGACGGGGCCGCCGAGCTTCGGACGGACCTTCCCCGGTGACGCAGTACGGCCCGGTGGACGTCATTGCGATCGACGGACCGTCCGGAACCGGGAAGTCCACGGTCGCGCGGGCAGTGGCAGCCGAACTGCGCTGGCGGTATCTGGACACCGGCGCGATATACCGGGCAGTGACGTGGGCCGTCCTGCGGGCCGGTGTGCCGGCCGAGCGCGCCGTCGAGGTTGCCCGACGTTGTCCTGTGTCGATCGGGACGGAGCCCGACACCGAGGACGTCCGCGTGGACGGCACGCATGTGGAGGCTGAGATCCGTTCGCCGGAAGTGAGTGCGGCGGTGTCGGCGGTGTCGGCCGGACCGGAGTTGCGTGCGTTGCTCGTCGAGACGCAGCGCTCGTTGATCGGCGGCGGGCAGATCGTGGTGGAAGGCCGTGACATCGGGACCGTCGTCGTACCGGATGCCCGTTTGAAGATCTATCTCACGGCGGACGCTGACGTGCGAGCGGGGCGGCGCGCTCGTGAGGTCGGCTCCAACCCGGCCGAGGTGGGGAATGCGATGCGGACGCGCGACGGCTTGGACAGCAGCCGGGAGGCGAGCCCCTTGCGACCGGCGCTGCACGCCGTCGTCCTGGACACGACGGCAATGACACAGGACGAGGTCGTGGCCCACATCCTGTCCCTGGCCCGGCTGGTGGTTTCATGAGTTCGGAACCTGTTGCGGCGTACCCGATCCTGGCCGTCGTGGGTCGCCCGAACGTCGGTAAGTCGACGCTGGTGAACCGGATCCTCGGTCGACGCGAGGCGGTCGTGCAGGACGTGCCGGGTGTGACGCGGGACAGGGTGGCGTACGACGCACTGTGGCGGGGCCGGCAGTTCACCCTCGTGGACACCGGTGGGTGGGAGCCGGACGCGACCGGGATGCGGGCGCGGGTGGCCGAGCAGGCCGAGCGGGCGATCGCGACGGCTGACGCGGTGCTGCTCGTGGTGGACGCGTCGGTCGGCGCGACCGAGGTGGACGACGCGGTAGCGCGGGTGCTGCGCCGCGGCGACCGGCCGGTGATCCTGGCCGCCAACAAGGTCGACGACGAGCGGACCGAGGCCGAGGCGACGGCGCTGTGGCGGCTCGGGCTGGGAGAGCCGTATCCGGTCAGCGCGCTGCACGGACGGGGCAGCGGCGACCTGCTGGATGCGATCCTCGACGCGTTGCCGACCGCGCCGCGCGAGGTAGACGTCCTCGGCGGACCGCGGCGGGTGGCGCTGGTCGGCAAGCCGAACGTGGGCAAGTCCTCGTTGCTCAACCGACTGGTCGGCGAAGAGCGCGCCGTCGTGGACTCCGTCGCCGGTACGACGGTCGATCCGGTTGACAGCCTGGTGAAGCTCGGGGAGGAGGTCTGGCGGTTCGTCGACACCGCCGGGTTGCGGCGCCGCGTTTCGCACGCGACGGGCGCCGAGTACTACGCGAGCCTGCGTACGGCGGCGGCGATCGACGCTGCCGAGGTGGCGATCGTGTTGATCGAGGCGAGCGAGCCGATCAGCGAGCAGGACCAGCGGGTGATCTCGGCGGTGGTGGACGCGGGGCGGGCGCTGGTGCTGGCGATGAACAAGTGGGATCTGCTGGACGAGGACCGGCGGCTGCAGCTGGACCGGGAGATCGATCGCGATCTGGCCCGGGTGCAATGGGCCACCCGGCTGAACGTGTCGGCGCTGACGGGGCGAGGCGTCGGGCGGCTGGAGGGCGCCTTGCGGTCGGCGCTGGAGTCGTGGGAGTCCCGGATACCGACCGGGCGCCTGAATGCATGGCTGACCGAGGTGGTCCAGGCGACACCTCCGCCGCCGCGCGGCGGGAAGGCTCCGCGGGTGCTGTTCGCGACCCAGGCCGACACCCGGCCCCCGCGATTCGTCGTCTTCTCCACCGGCTTCCTCGAAGCCGGGTACCGGCGCTTCCTGGAGCGGAAGCTGCGCGAGGACTTCGGCTTCGCCGGTACGCCGATCGAGGTCAGCGTGAAGGTCCGCGAGAAGCGGTCCAAGCGGCGCTAGGCGGCGCGGTGCGTGCGCGATCATTGCGCGTGCCTGAAGCCGTCCCCAATCGATTCAGGCTGCCTGTTGTCCGGGTGCGCGGTCGTCATTCATCGGATCGAGCGCCAGCTGTCGTCGGAATTGGGCGTCGTACTCGGCGTCGGTGAGTTCGGGCCGGTCCGGGTCGGGACAGTCCTGTTCGGGACCATCCGGGTCGGGCCATCCCTGTCCGGGCCAGTCCTCATCCTGGTTGTGCCCGTCGGTCTGCATGGCCGGCTGCGTTCGCTCGGGCGGCGGCTGGGCTTGCCAGGGGCGGGTGACGTAGGACTGGCCGGTGGGACTGGTCCAGGTCAGCGCGCCGCCACTGTTCTGGGAGACCCGCCAGCGGGTGAGCGTTTTCAGACGGTGGTGCCCGCGGCACAACACCGCCAGGTTGTCGACGGCCGTGCTCCCGTCCGGGAACGGCTCGGTGTGGTCCAAGTCGCCTCGGGCCGCTGGTTGCCGGCAGCCGGGAAACCGGCAGGTGCCGTCTCGTGTGCGGACGTGGTCGGCGAGTCCGCGTGGGGGACTGTAGGTGGAGCGCCCGACATCGAGCACAGTGCCGGTGAGCGGGTCGGTGACCAACCGCCGCCAGGTGCCTTCGGAGGCAAGTTCGCGGGCTGTGTCAGCGGTAATCGGCCCGTACCCGGTCAGGTGGCCGGGTTGTTGGTCACATCCGATCAGACTGGTCAGCGGGACTGTGACGTGCACGGCGAGGGCTCCGGATCGCCACCGCGGGCGGGCGGTGCGACCGCGCTGCGGATCAGGGCGGTCCGGTGGCTGCGTGGCTGGGTCGGGCTGCGGATCAGGGGAGTGGTGCGGGAGAGCGACCGGCTGCTGAGTTACGGCGGTGGGCCACTGGATGGTTGCGGTGGCGCCGAGGTGGATGAGGACCTCGGCCAGCGTGTCGGCGCGACGAGCATCGGCGGTGCGGGCGTCGCCGGGAACGGCGGCCCGTCCGGCGGCGTCGCTCACAGAGCGGTAGGCAGCCAGCGCCTGCGCGGCGGGCAGCAACGCTCGAAAGGTAGCCATCCCGTCGCGGCCCGGAAACACGTCGACCCGACGCTCCCGGACCGCCTGCCGTCGGCGGGCCTCGGCCGCGGCCGGGTCGCAGGCGATCACCGCGCGGGCAAGGGTGACACCGAAGCCCCCCGGTGTCTGGTCTCCGGCTCGCGGCAGCACCCGCGCCTCCACCTCAGCGGCGGCTTCGTCGGTGAGGGCGGCCGTGGCTTCGACCATCTGCCGAACCTTGGTCAGGCTGATCGCCCCTGCTCCGAGCAAGCCCAACGTCGCCCGCAGCCGGGAGGCGACGGTCACGGCGAGGTCGACACGGTCGGTCGCGGACACCCGCGAGATCCGCAACGCAGGACCGACCTCCGCTGCGGTCACCTCAATCGGATGGACCCGGGGGCAGCCTGGATCGGTCGTGGTCAGCCACTTCGGAGCGCGGGCATGCAACTCCGCGATCACCGCGATCTGCTCCGCGTTCGCCGTCGCGATCACTCGCTCCGCGATCCGCAACCGCTCCACCAACTCGGCGTCGCTCAGCGCGGTAGCTTCGAACATGTGTTCGATTGTACCTAAGGCGGCCGACAGAACCAAGATCTCGGCCAGAGGTGGTCGCTGGCGAGAAGCGCCGACAGCTGAACGCGAACGCCGCTGGGGTAGGCTGACCGCCGACCGGGACGTGGCGCAGCTTGGTAGCGCACTTGACTGGGGGTCAAGGGGTCGCAGGTTCAAATCCTGTCGTCCCGACAGAGAAAGACCAGGTCAGAGGCTTGTAGCTCGGCCAAGAGACTCGTGGGCGCTGAGGATGCTCACATTGTGCTCACACTGCTTGCCGTTCCTTAGCTAGCGTTCCCTTGTTGCTCACACTGCTCACAAGGGGAAGCGATGAAGGGATCAACGTTCAAGCGGTGCTCGTGCCCCGCCGTGCACGGCTCCGCCGGGCGTCGGACGACCTGTGGCAAGGCGCACGGATCCTGGTCCTACCGCGTCGACCTGCCCGGGCTCAAGCCGGGTCAGCGCCGGCAGGTGATGAAAGGCGGATTCCCGACCCGCAAGGCCGCTGAGGCCGCGCTGGCGGACTACCTATCCAAGGCGGGCCGCGGGGAACTTCCCAGCTCAGACACCCGACGGCTCGCGGACTACCTGGCCGAGTGGCTGACGGGAATGCGGATCACCCTCGCCGTCGCCGCCTGGACCAACTACCGCAGCGTCCTGAATCTCTATGTGACCCCGCGGATCGGGCAGCTACGACTGACCGCTCTCACGGGGCCGGCGCTAACGGCCCTGTACGCCGACTTGCTCGACCACGGTGGTCAGAAGGGTCGCAGCCTGTCACCCACCACGGTCCGCTTGGTGCATCGGGTGCTCACTAAAGCGCTCAACGATGCCGTGGAGGCTCGCATCTTGGCCGTGAACCCGGCGCAGCGCGCGAAGGTCCCCGCCCGGCACCGGATCGAGATGAGGACGTGGACAGCGGCGCAGGCCGCTGCCTTCCTTCAGGCGACGGCCGAGGATCGGCTGTACGCCGCATGGGTCCTTGCGCTGGTGTGCGGGCTGCGCCGCGGTGAGCTTGCTGGTCTCCGCTGGGCCGACGTGGACCTCGACCAGCGGACCCTCGGCGTCGTCTCTCAGCGCACCACCGACGCGGACTGGAACGTGATCACGAAGGCGCCCAAGGGAACCAGCCGGCGCACCATTGTCCTCGGCGACGCCGCGATCGCCGCCCTGCAC
>JACCXW010000409.1 GCA_013696785.1 Geodermatophilaceae bacterium
TCGTGCTCGGTTGCCTGCTGTGCGTGTCCTGTCCGACCCACGAGGTCGGGCGTGTCGCCCGACCCGCGAGGCACCCCCAACCACGATGGTCGAGGAAGCGGTTCGACAGGCCCGCGCACCGGATGCCGCTGATGAGGCAACAGAGGCGGCACCGGCGAGGCCGACGCCACATGGCGCGCAGGACGGCCCGGGTTACCCCGGGCACAAGGGACCACGATACCCAAGGCGCGCTGATGGGTCAAAGTCGGTCCTGACAGTGGACGGAACGCCACAACGGTGCGTCCGCATTCCAATCCCGGTACGGCCGCCGACCGGTCGGTACCGCGTGCTTACATATGCCCACAGATCGCAGGATCGGAGGAATCGTGGACCTGCAGTCAGCTCGCGAACTGAAGTCACGCCTGCTTGCGGATGTGCGCAGCGCTACGGCGGAGACCAGTGGGCCGGCGCCGGTCCCCCATGGCTTCGCACTCGGCATCGCGCCCCGCCTTGACGGCGGGTACGCCGTCGCCATCCGGCTCCGGGACGAGGCCTCGGCCTCCGACGGCCTGCTGCGGGTCGCCGAGCAGTCAGGCGATGACCTCGACGTCCGCACCGTCGGGGAGATCCGGCCGCAACGGGCGGACTCGACCGGCCCGGACGTGAGTGTGCTGCAGTCGCGACAGCGCCCGATCTATCCGGGCCTGTCCGTCGGCCATCCGGCGGTGACAGCCGGCACGATCGGCGGATTCGTCCGGTTCGACGGGCGGCTGCACGTGCTGAGCAACAGCCACGTGCTCGCCGACAGCGGCCAGGCATCACCCGGTGACGCCGCGCTGCAGCCCGGCGTCGTCGATGGCGGTGACCCGGACAGTGACTCCGTCGGCACCCTCGCCACGTTCGTTCCACTGGGCGGCGCCGAGGCCAGCCTGATGGACGTCGCGCTGGCGATCGTGGCGGACGGCGTCGGCGCCGATCCGTCCGCGTACCCCGGTGGACCGCTGGTAGGCGTCGCGACCGACCCACCCGGCGACTCGCTGGTGCAGAAGGTGGGTCGCACCACCGGACTCACGTCGGGGCGGGTCACGGCGTTCGAGGTGGACGGGATCACGGTCGAGTACGACGTCGGCCCGGTTACCTTCGACAACCAAATCGAGATCGAGGGCGCCGGCGGCGATGCGTTCAGTGCCGGCGGGGACAGCGGCTCGGTGATCTGGACGACCACCGAGCGGCTCGCGTTCGGGCTGCTCTTCGCCGGCAGCACCACCGGCGGGAGCAACGGACGCGGTCTGACGTACGCGAACCCGCTGTCCGTCGTCCTCGACGAATTGAGCGCGACCTGGGTGAGCCAGGCCCCGGATGGGTAGAGAGGTGTCATGAGCAAGCAGCCCGCCAAGCCCACGACGCTGGACGAGGCCCGCAACGCCAAGCCGGCCTTGCTGGCCGCCTTGGCCGGAGACGAGCGGGTCAACGGCGTCGGACTCGGATACGACCCGGCCGACGGCTACGTGCTCAAGGTCAATCTCACCGTGCCTGAGGCCTCCGCTGTGGTCCCGCCCGCGGTCAACGGCGTACCTGTTCGCACCGAGGTCGTCGGCACCGTCCACCCGCAGTGAGCATGCCAACTTCGCCCCCGGTGCGACCGTAAGCCGGCTGCCGCGCCAGCCAGACCACGAACGCAAGCAAAGGGCCGGGCAGCCGCATCTCTGCGGCAGCCCAGCCCTCGCCTACTGCTTGACCAACGTCTGCTAGCGGTAGTCGCGTCCGTAGTCGTAGTCCTCCAGCGGTACTGCCTGCCCGCCGCCCTGACCGAACGTGTTCGTGCCGTAGTAGTCCGCGTCGTCGTAGCCGGCCATGGTGTAGACGGCCGCCCGCGCCTCCTCGGTCGGCTCGACCCGGATGTTGCGGTAACGGCTGATGCCGGTACCGGCCGGGATGAGCTTGCCGATGATGACGTTCTCCTTGAGCCCGACCAGTGAGTCGCTCTTGGCCTGGATCGCGGCGTCGGTGAGGACCCGGGTGGTCTCCTGGAAGGAGG
>JACCXW010000434.1 GCA_013696785.1 Geodermatophilaceae bacterium
AACGTCGACCCCGGGACGATGAATCCGTTCCAGCACGGCGAGGTGTTCGTCACCCGCGACGGCGCGGAGACCGACCTCGACGTGGGGCACTACGAGCGCTTTCTGGACACCGAACTCGCCGGGTCCGCCAACGTGACCACCGGCCAGGTGTACTCCACGGTGATCGCCAAGGAGCGCCGCGGTGAGTACCTCGGAGACACCGTGCAGGTGATCCCGCACATCACGAACGAGATCAAGGAACGAGTCGTCGGAATGTCGACCGCGGCCGAGCCCGACGCACCCGGTGTCGATGTGATCATCACCGAGGTCGGCGGCACGGTCGGCGACATCGAGTCGCTGCCGTTCCTCGAGGCGATCCGCCAGGTCCGACACGACGTCGGCCGGGAGCACTGCTTCTTCCTGCACGTCTCCCTGGTTCCGTATCTCGCGCCGAGCGGGGAGCTCAAGACGAAGCCGACGCAGCACTCGGTGGCCGCGCTGCGCAGCATCGGCATCCAGCCAGACGCCATTGTCTGCCGCTCCGACCGGCCGATCCCGGCCGCGCTGAAGCGCAAGATCTCGCTGATGTGTGACGTCGACCCGGAAGCGGTCGTGTCCGCCGTCGACGCTCCATCCATCTACGACATCCCGAAGGTGCTGCACGGCGAGGGCCTGGACGCCTACGTCGTACGCCGGCTGGGCCTGCCCTTCCGTGATGTCGACTGGACCGTCTGGGGCGACCTGCTGGATCGCGTCCATCTGCCCAAACAAACCGTGACGATCGGTCTGGTCGGCAAGTACGTGGACCTGCCCGACGCCTACCTGTCCGTGATCGAGGCGGTGCGGGCCGGCGGCTTCGCGCACAAGTCCAAAGTGGACATCCGGTGGGTCCCGTCCGACGATTGCGACACGAGCGCCGGTTGCCAGCTCGCACTGTCCGATGTGGACGGTGTGGTCATCCCGGGTGGCTTCGGCGTACGCGGGATCGAGGGCAAGGTGTCGGCGACCCGGTACGCCCGAGTCAACGGCATCCCGGTACTCGGGCTGTGCCTTGGCCTGCAATGCATGGTCATCGACGTCGCCCGCAACCTGGCCGGGCTGGACCGGGCCAACTCGACCGAGTTCGACCCCGACACCCCGCATCCGGTCATCGCCACGATGGCCGACCAGATGGACGTGGTCGCGGGGGAGCGGGATATGGGCGGCACGATGCGCCTCGGCGCCTACCCTGCAGCGCTGATTCCGGGCTCCATCGTCGCGAAGGCCTACGGCGAGACGAAGGTCGAGGAGCGGCACCGGCATCGCTACGAGGTCAACAACGCCTACCGCCCGGTCCTTGCCGAGGCCGGGTTGCAGTTCTCCGGTCTGTCCCCGGACGGCCAACTCGTGGAGTACGCAGAGCTCCCCCCGGAGCTGCACCCATTCTTCGTCGGCACCCAGGCGCACCCGGAGTTCACCTCCCGGCCGACGCGGCCCAATCCGCTGTTCGCGGCGTTCATCCGGGCGGCGATCGACTACTCGGAGGCCGCCCGGCTCCCGATCTCGTGACCGGCTACACGGTCGAGGGGTCCGAGGAGATCTACGCTGGTGCGATCTTCAGCCTGCACAAGGACACCGTGCGGATGCCTGACGGCAAGGTCGCGGTCCGCGAGACCGTCGTGCATCCCGGCGCAGCGGTCGTCGTGGCTCTGGACGAGCAGGAACAGGTCGTCCTGATCCGGCAGTATCGGCATCCGGTCCGGGACTACCTGTGGGAGTTGCCGGCCGGCCTGCTCGACGTCGCGGGCGAACAGGCGCACGTCGGCGCCGCTCGCGAACTCGCTGAAGAGGCCGGGCTCACCGCCGCGCGCTGGGACACCCTGTTGGACCTGCGAAGCTCACCAGGCTTCTCCGACGAGGCGGTCCGCGTCTTTCTCGCCCGGGATCTCGGTGACATCGAGGAGGCGGACCGCTACGTCGGGGAGCACGAGGAAAGTGACCTGACGATCCGCCGGGTCCCCCTCGACGAGGCCGCCCGGTGGGTACTGGCGGGACAGATCGAGAACGCCGCCGCGGCCGCGGGCGTGCTCGCGGCGCTGGCCGCTCGGGCGACCGGGTACAGCGGGCTGCGGGCCGCGGACGCACCGTGGCCGGCCAGGCCTGCCCGCGCATCGTGACGCCGCGGGTGCGCAGTGGCC
>JACCXW010000447.1 GCA_013696785.1 Geodermatophilaceae bacterium
ATCCAGAGACGAACGTCACCATCCACAGTGGACGGTGGTAGTCCTGAGGCAAGGTTGTGCAGCGCGTTCTTCAGGCCGACCATCCCCGCGCCGGTGCGCCCGCTGACGTGGACCGCCGGTATCGAGCCGAGGCTGGTCGCGCCGATCTCCTGCTGGGCCTGCAGTTCGGCGGCGGCCGGGTCGGCCAGATCACTGCGGGTCACGACGAGGAGGCCGTGCCGGACACCAAGGGCGTCGAGAGCCCCGAGATGCTCGGCCGACTGGGCCATCCAACCCTCGTCGGCCGCCACCACGAACATCACGGCCGGGACCGGACCCACGCCGGCGAGCATGTTCCCGACGAAACGCTCGTGGCCGGGGACGTCGACGAAAGCCACCGTCTCCCCGGTCGGGAGGTCGGTCCACGCGAAGCCGAGATCGATGGTCATGCCGCGTCGGCGTTCCTCCGCCCACCGGTCGGGCTCCATTCCGGTCAGTAGCCGGACCAGGGTGCTCTTGCCGTGGTCGACATGACCGGCCGTGGCGACGACGTACATGACGGGCTCAGGCCCGGGTGGCGGACCGTACGGCGGCCAGCAGAACCGCGTCATCCGCCGGTGCGACGGCACGCAGGTCGAGCACGCAACGGTCCCGCTCGACGCGCCCGAGGACTGCGGGGCGGCCGGCACGCAGCAGGGCGGCGTACTCGGTCGGCAGGCTGACAGCAGCGCTGGGCAGATTCACTCCGGGCGCGCCGCCGCCGCCGACAGCGGCCGTAGTGTCCACTGTGGACGCATCGATTCCGTTGCTGCGCAATGACTCTGCCATTGCTACGGCGCGGGTCCGCAGTTGCCCGACGTCGGCGTACAGGGCTTCATCGGTCGGTGTGCGCGGGCCGGTGAGGGTGGCCTCCAGCGCGGCGAGGGTCAGCTTGTCCACGCGCAGCGCGCGGGCCAGGGGGTGCCGGCGCAGGGTCTGGATCAGATCGGCCCGGCCAAGCAGCAGCCCGGCCTGCGGTCCGCCGAGCAGCTTGTCGCCGCTGGCGGTGACGAGAGCGGCGCCGTCGCGCAACGCCGTGCCGGCGTCGGGTTCGTCGGGGAGGACGGGATGCGGGCACAGCAGGCCGGACCCGATGTCGGCGACGACGGGGACGTCGAGCCGGGCCAGTTCCCGCACCGGCACGCTGGCCGTGAAGCCGGTGACGACGAAGTTCGACGGATGCACCTTCAGCACGAAGCCCGTTTCCGGGCCAACGGCTGCCTCGTAGTCGGCAAGGGTCACTCGATTCGCCGTGCCGACCTCACGCAACCGCGCGCCGGTGGACACCAGCAGGTCCGGCAGCCGGAACCCGTCGCCGATCTCGACCATCTCCCCGCGGGCGATGACGATCTCGCGGCCCGACGCCAGTGCGGTCGCCGCCAGCACCAGCGCGGCGGCACCGTTGTTGACGACGTGCACCCCGCCCGCGTCGGGCACCAGCCGGGCCAAGGCAGCGAGGGTGCCACGACCGCGCCGGCCACGGGTACCGGTGTTCAGGTCGAGTTCGACGTCGGTGGTCCCACTCGCGGTCTGCAGCGCGGCGCGGGCGGCGGGTGACAACACCGCCCGGCCCAGATTCGTGTGCAGCAGGATCCCGGTCGCGTTGAGTACCGGCACCAGCGAGCACGCCTGCTCGGGAAGGGCGGCCAGCGCGGCGTCCGCAACGCCTTCGGGTTCGAGCTGCCCGTCTCGCACCTGCTGCTGGGCGGCAGTCACCGCGGCCTTGACCGCCCGCCGGCCCAGCTTCCCGGCCGCTGCCGCGAGTCGGGCGTCGGACAGCACGACATCCGTACGTGGGACGCGCCGGCGTACGTCAGACACGGGTCGAACTGTAGTTGAGCCGACGGCAGGGACAGCCCACCGGGATTGGCACGCTGTCCCTGCCGTCATCGCTAGCAGGCGTTGCCGGCAGCCCCGGAGAACCCGGGCTTGGACTCCTTGGGCGTCGGCTGCCCCGAGTCGGCCCGAGCGGTGACGGTGCGGCCGCCGCCGGTGCGCGACCAGTGCTGCTCGTTCACGGTCACCTCCGCGATCTCGAACGTCGTCCGGTAGGGCCCGAAGCTGACGTGCTTGTTGACGGCGTACAGCGCCTGCGGTGCACACAGGTACACCGCGAGCGCCTGGTCGAAGCAGTACGCGTCGATCCGCTCCGCGACCTCGACCAGCCGCGCTCCGTCGAGCTGGACCTTCATCTCGTCGTACAGCGCGTCGAATCCCTGATCCGGCGGACCTGCTCGGAACGCGCCATCGGTTCCGAAGAACTCCCGGTGCACAGCCGCAGGAGGCGCCTCCGAGGAGAGGTCGAACCAGGCGTGCACGAGAAGATCCCACGGCGCGGGCAGCTTCTTCTCGATCAGTGCGCGTGCCCCGGCCGGCAGGGCCTCGTCGGGGACCACGATGATGTCGACCGCGATCCCCAGCGACCGGCGAAGGTCACTCGCGACGAGTTGCGCCACCCCGGCGAACGGCTCGGGTGTTGCAACCCGCAGCGGCCGGCCGGCCGGCCACCCCGCGGACTCCCACAGTGCCCTCGCCTTCGCCGGATCATGGTCGTACGGCGCCGCGCCCGCCGGAAAGCCGCTGCACCAGGGTGAGGTGAGTGCCGACAGCGGTGTGGCATACCCGGCCAGTCCTTCGGCAATGATGCGCTGCCGGTCGACCGCCAGGTTGAGCGCCCGGCGTACGTCCACATTGGACAGTGGTACGTCGCCGGCTCCACGGTTGATGATGCAGGTGAGCACCCGGTTGGCCTGGATCGTTACGAGGTCGGCGTACTCGGAGGCCACAACCCGGGCGGCATCGGCAGGGCTGACTTCGGTGACGATGTCGACCTCGCCGTCCGTGGTCAGACACAAGTCGAGTGCCTCGGACGGGCTCAGGGCGTTGCGGAAGACCGCGCGTTCGATCCGAGGGCCGCGAATCGCTGCGTTCCAGTGTCTACGGTTCGCCTCGAGCACCAGCTCGGGTGTCCGCTGCTCGGACTCGATCAGCCAGGCGGCGGCGTACGGCGTCGCGGTCATGATGACGTTGCGGGTGGTGATGGACGATGCACCCTGGACCAGGGTGAACGGGCCGGTCCCCCAGGGACCTGGCTCGTCGATCACTCACCAATGACCTTCGCCGGATCCGAACTTCTTGTAGCCGAAGCCCGGCGCGTCGGGGCCTGACCAGAACGCGGTTGAAGCGATGTGGAAGCCGCGCATCTTGCCGAGCGCGAGACCGTCGGGGCCGGGAAAGTGGAAGCGAAGCGTGTGGTCGTCGACCACCTCTGCCTCCGACTCGGGCGGGAAGTTCAGCCAGGTTCCGGGCGGGTGCGGAGCGGCCCAGCGCTGCATCTCGTCGAAGTTCTGCTTGATGTTGTGCGCGCTGAACGGCTCGCCGTCCTGGAAGCTGACACCCCTGCGCAGTCGCAGCTCCAACGTCTTGTCGTCAAGCCACTCCGCGTCCTCCGCGAGCGCCATCACCGCGCGCCCGTCCTCGTCGATGCGGATCGGCTCCTCCATCGTGTTCCAGGTGATGAACAGCCAATTCAGTGGCGACGGATCGACGATGTTGATGGTGCCCACCGGCGGCGGCGCCAAGGCATTCGTCATGCGGCGGTTTCCTTTCGATCGACGTCGTTCGACCGTACGAGCATGGCGAACGCGGGACACTGTCCGTTCGGATAGGTCCGCCCTCCCGCCGCAGAGCTTGTCAGTGGAATCGCGTCACGGATGACGCGATTCCAATGACAACTTCTGCCCGGGTTGATCGTGGCGGAGGCGGACGGGAATCGAACCCGCCTGACCGAGAAACTCGGCCACGTCGGTTTTGAAGACCGCGAGGACCACCAGGCACCCTGACGCCTCCGCTGCCCACCATAACCGCGGCCGCCGGAGGTGGAAGGTGATCAACTCGGGCTCATGGTTGCCAGGATCCGCTGTGTGGCAACCACAAGCCCGAGTTGATCATGGAGCCGTGGCCGGAAAGACGTAGCCCCGGCCTACGGCTTGAGCCCGCCGCGATCCTCGCCGGGGGCGCCGACGAGCAGGTCTCCCGCACCGTCTGAGTCCCTCACACCGGACACGGCGTCCCGAAGTTGCCGGCCGGTACGGCGTTCGGAGAGTGCAGGGTCTGCAGCAGAGCACCGCTCGCTCCGCTGAACCCGTACGCCCGCCCCGCCTCGACACGTGCGAAGGGGGCTCCGACGAGCAGGTCCCCCGCGACCGTCGCCGTCGACATCCGGACGCCCCCGACCGACCGGGCGAACGCGTCGAACCTCGACGACGCGGGTGACACGACGTGCCGCGCGAGCTGGCCCGTCGCGCCGTGCTCGAGGTGCCCAGCGCCTTGGCCGACCCGGCGCCCGATCGTGACTACCACCTCGACGGCCGCGGTCTGTTGTTGGCGCCATCGGTGTTCTTCGGCCCGCATCCGATCTACTTCCGCGACCCACGGGGGAAATCGACGGAACATGCTCGTCTACCCCGCCGCGCCCGATCGCCCGGCAGCCGAGGAGCTCTGGACGGCACCGGTCGACCGAACGCTGGCCGGTCTGCTCGGCGCGACGCGGGCGAAGGTTCTCACCGCCGCGATCGAGGGCGGGACCACCACCGCCCTGGCGCAGCGCACCGCGGTCCACCGCAACGTGACCGCCCTCGGTGTCCGGTTGCTCGACCGTCGCGACTGATCGTCGGAACGTCGGCAGTGATGTTCCAGGCCGGCTACCCGGAGGCGTTGACGAACAGGGCGAACGTCGAGGGCGTCCGCGCCGCGAGCAGTTCCACGATGTCCGGGAGCCCGTCGCCGGTGAAGTCCGCGGCAGTGACCGAGACCGGGTCGTGCGCCGTCGGCAGGTCGATCGGCGGGCCGAAGCTCGCGCCGGCCCGGTTGAGGTTGACGCGCAGGCAGCCGCCGCCGAGCGCCGGGCAGACCGAGGCGGCGTCGAGGAATCCGTCACCGTTGAAGTCGGCAAGGACGAGGTCGTTCCATCCGGCCGGTTGATACTTCGGCGCCGCGAGCACACCACCGGCGTTGGCGAACATGTACAGGCCGGTGCGCCCGGAATGAGTGCCCTTGACGCCGACGATCGCGACGTCCAGCTGACCGTCGCCGGTCAGATCACCGATGGCCGCGGCATGCACGTTCGTGTCCGCGGTCCTGCTCGAGCTGAACGTGAACGTGCCGTCGCCGTTGCCGTTGCCGTTGTTGACGTACAGGGTCGTCTTGGCATTGTCGTTGGTGCCGGACAGGACGGCGGAAACTGCGTCCAGCCGGCCGTCGCCGTTCAGGTCGCCTAGCAGTGTCGAACGCTGATCGCCGGCGCCCGCGCCTGACAGCTGGGGAGCGCGGAAGGTGCCGTCGCCGTTGCCTCGCAGCACGGACAGCGACGTGAAGGTGTTGCTGACGATGTCTGGATTGCCGTCGGCGTCGACGTCCCCCACTGCGACGCCGAGAACGGCCGCCCCGCTGCCGTTGTTGAGCGTGCTGGGCGGGTCGAAGCGGCCGTTGCCGCGACCGAGCATCACGAACAAGTTGTCGGTGTCACCCGGCTGGTAGGCGCCGGCAACCACGTCGAGCCGGTCGTCATTGTTCACGTCGGCCAGCGTCATGCTCTGGATCTCGCTGAAACCCGAGCCGAGCAGCGGCGGACCGAACCGGCCCCCGCCCTTGTTGAGATGGGCCACCGGCGAGCCCGCGACGGCGATGACGACGTCCTGCCGCCCGTCCGCGTTCAGATCTCCGGACTTCACGATGCTGCCCACGGCGAACTCCCCCAGGGACACGAAGTTCCTCGGCGCCCGGAAGGATCCGGCTGCGACGCCGGCGAAGGCGACGGAGATCTCACCAGAGCGCAGCCCGCCCGCGGACACCAGATCACGACGACCGTCGGCGTTCAGGTCCACGGCCGTGTTGTCGGCTCCACCGGTGACCCATCGCTCGAAACCTGAATAGGTGGCGTTGCCCGCGCCCTTGAGTACGACCGTGATGTCGTCGCTGGCCGCGACGATGTCGGCCTTCCCGTCGCCGGTCACGTCGGCGACGTCCAGCCCCCTGAAATCGGCCGCGAGGCCGTCGTACCGCTGGGTGATGGTGAAGCGCCCGGTGCCGTTTCCGATCCCGACGGTGATGTGACCGTCCCCTGCCGTTGCCAGGTCGACGATGCCGTCCTGGTTCAGGTCCCCGACGGCAAGGTAGTAGCCCCACCGCGCCTAGGGGTCGCCGTTACAGATCTCGGGGCCGAAGGTCCCGTTCCCGGTGTTGAGCCGCACAACCGGGCAGCCCGCGCCGTACACGAGGTCGAGGTCCCCGTCGCCGTCGACGTCGGCACTGGTCAGGTCGTTGTAGGTGATCGAGAACGGCGGTGTGTAAGTCACCGGGGCGGCGAAGCCTCCGGACCCGTTGCCCAGGGCAACGCTGAGCGCGTCGCCGGTCGGTTGGTCGGTCAGGGCAGCCACGTCGGCATCACCATCCCCGTCGAGGTCGGCGGCGATCACTCCCACTGCCTTGATCCCGGGAATGGTGGTGAACAGGACGAAAGTGCCGTCGCCGCGCCCGCGCATCACGGCCAGCCCGGTCCCACCCGTGGTGCTGGTGGCGACAGCTACGTCGGCCCGCCCGTCCCTGTTGAAATCCGCCACCGCGACATCGATGGCCGTGGCATTGGCCGGCAGCGCGGACTTGATCGGCGGCCCGAGCTTGCCCTGACCGAGGCCGAGTACGACGGTCAGCCCGGGGGAGGCGGAATCGCCGACGACCACGTCAGGGCGCCCGTCGCCATTGAAGTCTGCTACCGCGAGGGAGTTCAAGAGGACCCCCGCGGAGGTCTGTGACGGCACGACGAAGGACGGGGCAACGGGCGCGGCAGCCGGGGCGGCCGAGCCCACAAACATCGTGGAGATGGCCGCCAGGCACAGCGCGAAGAAGCGTCCGGTCGAATGCATCGAGTCCCCCAGTGTCAGTGCGACTGCCCGCGCTCATGGTCACACACCGTGACAGGCATGGGCGGCCAACCGCTGATGTGGTCTGCTCACCATGACGGCTCGGCGGTCGCATCACGAGTGGACGATGGTCGTAGCACTGTCCGTGACGGGATATACCGTCGGCCCATGACCACGACCACGACCTACCGTCTCACGCAGTACGCGCACGGCGGCGGCTGCGCATGCAAGATCCCGCCGGGGGAGCTGGAATCGGTCGTCGCGGGGCTGCTGCGCCCCGACGGGCCGCCCGGCGCCGCCGAACTGCTCGTCGGTCTCGACGACGGCGACGACGCGGCGGTCGTTCGCATCGACGGCGACACGGCGGTCGTGCTGACCGCAGATTTCTTCACCCCGGTTGTCGACGACGCCTACGACTGGGGCCGGATCGCCGCGGCGAATGCATTGTCCGACGTGTACGCGATGGGCGGCCGACCCCTGGTGGCCATCAACCTGTTGGGCTGGCCGCGCGACGTGTTGCCGATGGACCTGGTCCGCGAGGTTCTGCGCGGCGGTCTCGACGTCGCACGTCAGGCCGGCTGCCACGTGGCAGGCGGGCACAGCGTCGACGACCCCGAGCCGAAGTACGGGATGGCCGTCACGGGTCTGGCCGACCCCGACCGACTCATCCGCAACGACGCCGCCGTCGCCGGTACGCCGTTGTCGCTGTCCAAGCCGCTCGGCGTCGGCGTACTCAACAGTAGGCACAAGGCCACAGGTGAGGTGTCGGCCGAGGCGATCGACTGCATGACCCGACTCAACCGGGACGCCGCCGAGGCCGCCCTCGCAGCCGGCATCGTTGCGGGGACCGACGTGACCGGCTTCGGCCTGCTCGGTCACCTGCTCAAACTCGCCCGCGCCAGCAACGTCACCGCCGTCGTCGACGCCGGGGCCGTGCCCTACCTCAGCGGCGCCCGGGCGGCGCTGCGCGAGGGTCATGTCAGTGGCGGCACCCGCCGGAATCTGGACTGGGTGCGACCGCACAGCGACCTGTCCGCCGTCGACGAGGACGAGGCGCTGCTGCTCGCCGACGCCCAGACCTCCGGTGGCCTACTGCTCGCCGGCGAGATCCCGGGTGCGCCGGTGATCGGCGAGCTCATCCCGCGCGGGGAGCACCTGATCGTCGTCCGCTGACTCGCGGCGCCTTCTCTCGGCTTCCCGAGTGCGCTATCAGTCCGGGGGCCGAAGCTGCGCGGTGTGCTCCCGGCCCAGATCGGGCTGCCCGCCGGGCTGGCTGTAGGGCTGCCCGTAGTGCCGGCCGGCATCCCTCGCGCGCCGGTCGGAATCTTCCTCGACGAGATGGTTGATCAGCTGCTGGATGCGGTCGGAGTTGGGAACGTTGTCGAGAACCTGCGCGGGACCCTCACCAGCGGATTCGACCGTCAGCGTGCCCGCCTTGACGATCCGGTCCCAGAGCGACTGCTGGTAGGCGACGTCGGTGATCCGGGTGAACGCGATGTCCTTGCCGTGTCGGTTGAGCACACCGATGCGATACATCACCCGGTGGCTCGTGATCACGTAGTGCGTCGTGGCCCACCGCAGCACCGGCACGAGCGTGAACACCACGAGGACGATGGCGGCAACGACCAGGATCGCAAGCTGGATCCAGTCCTGCGCCGACCCGTCAGGGATCGCGGAGATGCCGAAGGCCGCCGCGGCGACCACGACCAGGAGGACGAGCACGGGACCGACGAGCGTGATCCAATGCGGATGCAGGTGCTTGACGACCTTCTCGTCCGTGGCGAGAAGCTGGTCGGGATATCCCACGAGGTCTCCTCGGCCGGCGGATGGAGCTGCTCGCGCAAGCATCCCGCAGCCGGACCTCCACGTCACGCGTCTGCCTGCGTGGCCGCTCGCGCATAGGATGGATAGGCACTCTTGCGGCAGCATGGATAAGCCTTGTGTGGCTGCCTGCGCAGTGCAACCATCTGGCTTCGGGAGGCAACGGGGCCACCGGCGCCGGTCACCCGCTGGGGGCACGAAGATGCGACATGGTAAGCCGCGCAACTTCGTGCAACCCTGTCTGCTCCTGCTCCTCCTCGAACACCCCGACCACGGCTATGCGCTGGTCGAGCGACTCGAGTCGTTCCTGCTGGCCGAAGGCGATCCCGGCAGCGTGTACCGAGCCTTGCACGCTCTGGAGGTCAGCGGCGCGGTCCGCTCGACGTGGGGATTGTCCGAGTCCGGGCCGGCCCGGCGTACGTACCACCTCACGGCGGTCGGGCAGGTGCAGTTGCAGGAGTGGGCTCAGTCGATCAACGACACCCGCGAGGCGTTGGAGACCTACCTGACGCGCTACGCCTGCAACTCCGACGCCGCTCCCGTCCCCGCTCCCGGTGCTGCCGCGGCCCCGGTCCCGCCTGCGCCCGTCGGGCCGGAGGATTCGCGGTGACCCGGACCGCCGGTCGGCTGGACCGGGCGGCTGT
>JACCXW010000448.1 GCA_013696785.1 Geodermatophilaceae bacterium
GACTTCGCGTTCGTCGAGGCCCACAGCCCCGGAGCTGACGACTGGACCACGCTGCCCGACGAGTTAGGGCACACGAGCCAATCGACCGGGGACTCATGCCCGGGCTGGCTGTCGCTGCATCCGTTCCTGCGGCACTACCAAGGCCCGGACTGCTCACCCACCGGCACGACCGGCGAGTGGCATGCGGCGAGCGGCAGCAGCGAGGGCTGGGAGCAGTGGTCGGTGGACCTGTCGGCGTACGCCGGCGATGTCGAGGTCTCAATCGGTTACGCCAGCGACGAGTCCGTGCAGGATGCCGGCGTCTTTGTCGACGACATCGAGGTGTCATCCGATCCGGGGACGCCTCCCGGTCCGGGGACGACGTCCTTCGAACGCGACGGCAACGTCCTGGACGGCTGGCGTCCGACCGGCCCGCCACCGGGAAGCCCGCCGCTTGAGAACAACTGGATCGCCGGACCGATCGCGCTCGCCCCTCCGCCGCCCGGTGTCGGGGTGGCCGCG
The DNA here is from genome assembly GCA_013696785.1 of Geodermatophilaceae bacterium. GTDB lineage: Bacteria > Actinomycetota > Actinomycetes > Mycobacteriales > Geodermatophilaceae > JACCTY01. The sequence continues at coordinate 502 of JACCXW010000448.1, forward strand.
TCCTTCGCCCGGCAACCGGAGATCCTGCAGTTCCTGTCCGGCACGTTCGGCCCGTATCCCTTCTCCGCCTCCGGCGGCATCGTCGACGACTACGACGTCGGCTTCGCCTTGGAGAATCAGACCCGGCCGATCTACCCGCCCGGTTCGTTCGGCGACCAGGAATCGGGTGACAGCCTCGTGGTGCACGAGCTGGCGCACCAGTGGTACGGCGACAGCCTGGCGGTGGCGACCTGGCAGCACATCTGGCTGAACGAGGGCTTCGCGACGTACGCGCAGTGGTTGCGGAGCGAGCACGAGGGGCTCGGTTCGGCGCAGTCCTTGTTCGAGGACGTGTACAGGATTCCTGCGAACAGCTCTTTCTGGGACCTGACGATCGGTGATCCCGGCCGGAACAACCTCTTCGACGGTGCGGTGTACGACCGCGGTGCGGCCACGTTGCAAGCACTGCGGTTGAGGATCGGTGACGAGGACTTCTTCCGGCTGCTGCCGGCGTGGTCGGCGTTGCGCGCCGACGGGAACGTGACGACAGCGCAGTTCATGGCACTGGCCGAGCACGTCTCCGGGCAGCAACTCGACCAGTTCTTCGACGACTGGCTCTTCACGCCGGCCAAACCACCGGCACCCTGAGGCTGGGCGCACCGGCTGCCACGGCTCCTGGCTAGCAGGCGGTGTGGCCCGGTCCGATTTCGCTGACGGCGTCGATCTGGTACGGCGTCGGCCCGTCGACACTCGGGATGAGGGTGTAGGCCAGCCTCCAGTTGTTGCAGGTCTCGCCGGGCACCGGGCCGTCCTCGGCCGCCTGCCGGCTCGTGAAGGACGCGAGCACCTGCAGGCTCTCCCCGTCCGGCCGGTCTATCTCGCTGACGACGACACCGGAGTCGCGGGTCGAGCGCAGCCCCTCGGACCACGCGTCGAATTCGATCCGATCTCTCAACGCGGGCGAGAAGACCGCGTAGGCCTGCTCCAAGTCGCGGCCGTTGACGCCGCTGAAGTAGGCGCTCAGCGTGCTGCCCACAGCGTCCGCGGCCGGAACCTTCGCGACCGCGATGATGTCGGTCAGCCCGACGATCGTGGCGGTGGTGGGCGCGGGAGTGGACGGTGACGTTGTGGACGGTGCCGCTGTGGACGGCGGCCCCGTGGACGCCTGCGCCGTCGTCGTGCTCCCCGGCGTGGCCTGAGGGCTGGTGGCTTCGTCGCGCGACGGGTCGCCGGTCACAATGATCAGGGCCGCGACTGCGCCCTCGACGGCCAGCAGCGCGGCCAGGATCGCAGCGATCACGAGCCCCTTCGGTCGCCGTACCGGCGGCGGTCCCGCGACGTACGCCGGCCGCTGTCCATGCGGTGGCCGTCCCTGCGGTGGCCGTCCCTGGGGTGGCCGTTCCCGGGGTGGGCCCATTGCCGGCTGCAGGCGTAGCGACGGGTCGGTCTCGACGACCTCGACCGGCGGCAGTGCAGACGCCGGCCGGCCCGCCACGATAAGCGGGGATACCGGTACGTCGAGTTGACGCTGAGCGGCCTGCAACGCCGTACCGAAGTGGGCCGCCGTCGCGAACCGGCGGCCGGGATCCTTTCCCATTGCCTGCGCCAGCACGCGATTGATCGGGTCAGGGACGCCGTAGCCGCGCAGGTCCGGGGGCGGCTCGGACATGACGCGATAGAACATCGCGATGAGATCGCCGCCGGTCTCGAACGGTGGATGACCGAGCAGCAGAGCCACGAGCGTTGCGGCAAGGGCGTAGATGTCGGACTGGGCCGTGGCCGGCTGCCCGTTCAGAACCTCCGGCGCGGAGAAGCCAGGAGTGATGGCGCGCTCGCCGGTGTGTGTGACTTCGGCGTCGGCAAGCCGGGCCTGGCCGAAGTCCCCCAGCCGGGGGCCGCCGTACTCGTCGATGAGGACGTTGCCCGGCTTGATGTCGCGGTGCAGGATTCCGGCGTCATGCGCGGTCTGCAACGCTCCGGCCAGCCGGACGCCGATGTCGGCCACCTCACGCCAAGGCAGCGGCCCACTGGTCTTCAGCCGCACCGCCAGTGAATCTGCGGCGTAGAACGGCATGATGAGAAAGGCGTGGTCGTCCGCTCGTACGCCGCCGTCGTGGACACCCACGATGTGGGGGTGGCCGGACAGCTGTCCGAGCGCCCGGCATTCCTGTGCGAACCGGGCCCGTGCCCGCTCGTCGAGTCGCACCGTCAGGATCTTGATCGCAACCTCGCGGTCGAGTCCTTCCTGCCGGGCCCGGTAGACCACCCCGAAGCCGCCCCGCCCGATCTCCGTCAGATCACGGAGTCCGGGATGCTGTGGGTACGTCACCCCGCCCATTGTCCAGGGTGCGTCCGGTGACCGCCCTGCCCGTGGTGCGGCAGGATGGGCCGCGGCCGAGTCCGACCGTGCGGAGGGGTTGCGATGTCCGACGTAGAGCTGCTCGTCATCGGGTCGGGACCCGGTGGGCAGAAGGCCGCCATCGCCGGAGCCAAGATGGGCCGGCGGACGGCGGTCGTGGAGAAGGTCAACATGGTTGGCGGGGTGTGTATCAACACCGGCACGATCCCGTCGAAGACGCTGCGCGAGGCGATCGTCTACCTGACCGGGCTGAGTCAGCGCGAGGTGTACGGCCACTCCTACCGGCTCAAGCAGGACATCAGCGTCGGCGACCTGTCCGCGCGCACGCAACACGTGATCGGCCGTGAGATCGACGTCATTCGCAGCCAGCTCGGGCGGAACCGGGTTTCGCTGCTTCCCGGCACAGCTCGGTTCCTCGATCCGAACACCGTCGGCGTGCAGTCGGAGGACGGCACCGAGCTGACCGTGCGTGCGGACCGCATCGTGATCGCGTCGGGCACCCGTCCAGCTCGACCGTCCACAGTGGACTTTGATGGCCGGACCATCGTCGACAGCGACCAGGTGATCGGCCTGGACCGGATTCCGGCGTCGATGGTCGTTGTCGGGGCGGGGGTGATCGGCATCGAGTACGCGTCGATGTTCGCAGCGCTAGGGACGAAGGTCACCGTGGTCGAGACCCGCGACCGGATGCTGGACTTCTGCGACCTGGAGATCGTCGAGGCCTTGAAGTACCAGCTGCGGGATCTTGCCGTGACGTTCCGCTTCCGTGAGACCGTGGCTCGCGTGGAGCGGCACGAGGACGGGACGCTGACGCATCTGGCCAGTGGCAAGAAGATTCCCGCCGACACGGTGCTCTACTCGGCCGGCCGACAGGGCGCCACGGAGGCGCTGGAACTACAGAATGCGGGGCTGCAGGCCGACAAGCGCGGTCGGATCACGGTGAACTCCGACTACCAGACGGAAGTCCCGCACATCTACGCGGTCGGAGACGTGATCGGGTTCCCGGCACTCGCAGCCACCTCGATGGAGCAGGGCCGGCGGGCGACGCATCATGCCTTTGACGAGCCCGTACCCGGATCGCTGACCGACCTGCAGCCCATCGGCATCTACACGATCCCGGAGATCAGCTACGTCGGGCAGACCGAGGAGCAGCTGACCGAGTCCTCGATCCCGTTCGAGGTCGGTGTCGCGCGCTATCGCGAGCTGGCCCGCGGCGCGATTCTCGGTGACTCCTACGGGATGCTCAAGTTGCTCGTGCATGCCGAAGAGCGGCATCTGCTGGGCGTCCACGTGTTCGGCACCGGCGCCACCGAGCTCGTCCACATCGGACAGACGGTGATGGGCTGCGGCGGGACGGTGGACTACCTGACCGACGCGGTCTTCAACTACCCGACGCTGGCCGAGTCCTACAAGGTCGCGGCGCTGGACGCGATGAACAAGATGCGGGCGGTGGCCCGCTTCGCCGGCTAGGAGTGCAGGCGGACGGAGATCTCCTCGACATCGATTGAACCCGTTGCCACCTGCATGACGAGATCGAAAGCAGCGTCGTCGGAGAGGTCGCACGGATGACCGTTGATGTCCAGGAACACTGTTGTCGCGAGCCAAGCCAGCCGCTTGTTGCCGTCGACGAGCGCGTGATTTCTCGCTAGCGAGTGCAGCAGGGCCGCCGCTTTGAGGGGCAGGGTGGGGTAGGCGTCCTCGCCGAAGGCACTTGATCGCGGTCGTGCGGCAGCGGAGTCAAGCAGCCCTAGATCACGGACCGGCCCGGCCGCCAGCCCTCGAACGAGGCCGAGGAGATCCTCCAAGTCCAGGTATTCGATCCTCGTCACACGCTTCCGAGCCGATCGAGGACGTCACCCCACCGCGCGATCATCCGCTCGGAACTGTCGTTGACCCGGGACACATGCTCACTGCGTTCGAACCGCTCAAGGACTGCGCGCCGGATGATCTCCTGACGTGACGCACCCTCGGCAGCAGCGAGAGCCGTCAGCGCCTTCTCAAGTTCTGCGTCGGTCCGCAGCGTCATCGCCATGCGTGGCATGGTACCGCGGTGATACCAATGCCGCGGCGTGTCGCACCGCGCTTTCCTCATGACGACGTTGCAGCCTGGATTGTCGGTGGGTCTGGCTAGCGTCCGGGCGTCGTCATGAGGATTGCGAGGAGGGTGAGCATGCAGAACGTCGACGGTCGTCTGGTGCTGAGCCCGACCGACCTGACCAAGCACCTGGCCTGCCCGCACGTCACGACCTTGGACCTTCGCGCCCTGGAGATGCCGGCGGCATCCGCGGCACCCGATGACGCGCTCGCCCTCATCCTCGACAAGGGCAACTCGCACGAGAAGGAGTTCCTGGACTCGCTTGTGCGGGAGGGGAAGTCGGTACTGGAGATCCCCACCGAGTTCGACGCGGCCGGTCGTCGCCGGGCCGAGCGGCTGACCGTCGAGGCGATGCGCCAGGGCGTCGACGTGATCTACCAGGCCGCGTTCTTCGACGCCCAGTGGGGTGGCCAGGCTGACTTCCTGCTGCGGACCGATCGACCGTCCGACCTCGGCTCATGGTCCTACGACATCGCGGACACCAAGCTCGCGCGGCAGCTGAAGGTGCCGGCCCTGCTGCAGATGGCGACGTACGCCGAGCGGCTGACCGTCCTGCAGGGCGTGCCGCCGGAGAATCTGTTCGTCGTCACCGGCGACGGCGTACGCCGACCCTGGCGGCTGCTCGACGTCTCCTCGTTCGCGCGACGGGCCAGGGCCCGCCTGCGATCCGCGATCGACGTGCCTCCGGCGACCGAGGCGCTGCCGGTGCAGCACTGTTCGCAGTGCCGCTGGGCGCCGCGGTGCAAGCAGGAGTGGGCTGACAACGACGACCTGTCGCTCGTGGCGAACATGCGCGCCGACCAGCGGCTGAAACTGCGCGACGCCGGAATCCGAACGGTGGTGGACCTGGCCGCAGCGAATCCGCAGACGCTGCCCACCGCCCGCGGCTCCGCCGATCGGCTGGTCGGCCAGGCGCGCTTGCAGGTGGCGGAGCGACAGGACGGGGCTCCGTCGTACGAGTTGCTGGAGCCGCATCCGGTTCTCGGGCTCTGCCGGCTGCCCGAGCCGGACCCCGGTGACGTCTATCTGGACTTCGAGGGCGACCCGTACGCCGAGGAGGGGGCCGGTCGCGAATACCTCGCGGGCATCGGGGACGCAGCCGGCGGCTTCCGCACGCTGTGGGCACACAGCCGCGACAAGGAACGCGCCATGATCACCGACCTGGTCGACTATCTGCTGCAGCGCTGGCGGCAGTACCCGGGGATGCACGTCTACCACTACGCGTCGTACGAGACGGCGGCCATCAAACGGCTCACCGGCCGGTACGGCGTCCGCGAGGCCGAACTGGACCAGTTGCTGCGCGGCGAGCGGTTCGTGGACCTGTACGCCGTCGTACGCCAGGGATTGCGGATCAGCAAACCGTCGTACTCCATCAAGTACCTGGAGGCGTTCTACTGGGGCGCCGTCCGAGGTGGTGGGGAGGTCGCCGACGCGATGGAGAGCGTCGTCGCGTACGAGAAGTGGCTGGTGGAACGCGACCCGACGACGCTCGCTCAGATCGAGGACTACAACCGGCTCGACGTCGAGTCGACCGCCGCCCTGCACGTGTGGCTGGAGGAGCGCCGCTGGGAGGCCGCCGGAACGTTCGGCCCGCTGCCCCGGCCGGGCGACGTTCTCACGGAGCCCGCGGACGTCAGCGACGCCGAACTGGTGGAGACGGCGCTGGCCGAGCGGATGTGCGCTGCCGGTCAGCCCCTGCTGGCCGCGCTGGTGCAGTGGCATCGTCGCGAAGGCCGGCCACGCTGGTGGGACATCTTCCGGCTCAAGGACCTCACCGACGACGATCTCGTGCGGGACGCCTCTGCGCTCGGCGGCCTGTCCGTGCCGGAGCCCGCCGGTACCGAGAAGCGCAGCACGCTCTGGCGGTACACCTTCCTGCCGCAGGACACGAAGGTAGGCAAGGAGGCGCTGGACGTCGACACCGCCACCACCGTGGGCACCGTGTTCGCAGGCGACGCCGCGAGCGGCTGGCTGGTGCTGAAGGTCGGGCCTGGCAAGCCCGCACCGACTCCGCGCGGCTTCGCGCCGGGTGGCCCGCCGGGCGACCAGGTGATGCGGGAGTCCATCGCCTTTGTCGCGGAGCAGCAGCTCGCCGGTGGGTCGACGCCGGGCCAGCGGCTGCTCGAGCGGCGGGTGCCGGCTGGAATGGACCTGCTGGCCGGAGAGTCCCCGCAGATGGCGGTGGTCCGGGTGGGCCGAACGCTTCGCGGTGAGGTGCTGGCCGTGCAGGGTCCGCCAGGGAGCGGCAAGACGACGGTCGCGGCGGAGCTGATCCGCGCCCTGCTCGACGACGGCAAGCGGGTCGGGGTCACGGCGACGTCGCATGCCGTCATCGGCAACCTGCTGAGCGCGGTGGACCGGCCGGGTATGCAGAAGTGCGATCCCACCGAGCATTGCGGTGCTTGCGACGTCGAGCACACGACGAGCAACGCAGCCGTTCTGGCCGCCCTGACGACGGGGGCAGCACGGCTGGTCGGCGGTACGGCGTGGCTGTGGGCGCGCGCGGACATGCGTGCCTCCGTCGACGTACTGGTCGTGGACGAGGCCGGGCAGTTCGCGCTGGCGAACGCGGTGGCCGTCGCCCAGGCCGCGTCGTCGCTGGTGTTGCTGGGCGACCCGCAGCAACTGACCCAGCCGACGCAGGCCCAGCACCCCGACGGCGCGGACGCATCTGCCCTCGGGCATCTGCTACGGGACCACAACACGATCCCGCCCGAGCGCGGGATCTTCCTGGACACCTCCTGGCGGATGCATCCCGAGATCACCGCGTTCGTCTCCGACCTCGCCTACGAGAGCAGGCTGCTCGCCGCGCCCGGCCGGGAGCGGCAGCGGATCCACTCCGCCGGGTTGCTGGCCGGCAGCGGGCTGCGGTACGTCCCCGTCTCGCACGAGGGCAACGCAGCCGGCTCGGACGAGGAGGTCCACGTGGTCGCGGGCCTCGTCTCGGATCTGGTCGGCGGCCTCTACGCCGACCACAAGGATGTGGAGCGCCCGCTAGGGCTGTCCGAAATCCTGGTGGTGACGCCGTACAACAACCAGGTGGGCCGGCTGCGAGCGGCGCTGCCGCCGGACGCACGGGTCGGGACAGTGGACAAGTTCCAGGGCCAGGAGGCGCCGGTCGTCATCTACTCGATGGCGAGTTCCTCCGCAGAGGACGCGCCGCGCGGCGTCGGGTTCCTCTACGACCTGCATCGGCTCAACGTCGCGGTGTCCCGTGCGCAGGCACTCGCCATCGTCGTGGCAAGCCCGCGGCTGCTCGACGCGGCGGTGCACTCCCCCGAGCAGCTCCGCAAGGTGAACGCCCTGTGCCGCTATGTCGAGGTCGCCGCGACGGTCTAGCTATCGTTGCCGGTCGTGGAGGCCGTCGAGGAGTTCCGCGCCGTGCTGCGGCGCCCGGGTTGGACCCTCGACGAGGCCGCGCTCGCGATCGCCGCCGGCGCCGACCCGACGGTTCAGGCCGACCGGTGGCTCACCGAACTCGACCGGCTGGCCGAAGGACTGGATTCCTTCGACGGCCTGATCCGACGGCTGTTCGTGACCGAGGGCTTCGCCGGCAACGCGCAGATGTACCACGACCCGCGCAACTCCCTGCTCCACCAGGTGCTTGCCCGCCGGCTGGGGCTGCCGATCACGCTGTCGGTCGTCTGCATGGAGGTCGGCCGCCGTGCCGGCATCGCGCTGGAGGGGGTCGCGATGCCGGGACACTTCCTGGTCCGCCACGCCGGCACCGACTCTTACGTGGACGCCTTCGGGGGCGGCGAGCTGCTTGACCTCGACGGCTGCGAGAACCGATTCCGCCGCTCCACCGGGATGCAGATCCCGTTCGGGGAGCACCTGCTGCCGACCGCCACGGAGCCGGCGATCCTGGCCCGAATCCTGGAGAACCTGCGCGCCGTCTACCGCGCCGGCCACCCCGCCGATCTGGAGTGGGTGCTGCGGATGCGATTGGCCCTGCCCGGTACCGGCGTCGAGGAGGTCATCGAGCTGGGCGAGGCGATGGGGCGCCGGGGTGGCTGGCTCGACGCCGCCGCCTACCTCGAGTCCACTGTGGACAGCTGGCCGCAGTACGCCGAGCGGCTGTCCGGCGCAGCCCGCTCGCTGCGCGCCCACCTCAACTGACAGCGCTACCACCGGCCCCCCAAATCCCCGGTGATCATGAAGATGCATGGTCCGTTTTGCCCGGAATCGCCCAGCTCAGATCGCCCGAAACTTCATGATCGCCGGAGTCTGGATGGGCCGGCATATGCGCGCGCCGGTGCTGGTCAGGTGCGGCCGCGGGGGCGCTTCGGTTGGGTGCGGTCGCGGCGGATCACCGCCTTCTTGCCTTTGATCGTGGTGCCCTTCAGCGCTTGGATCACCTCGTCCACGGCAGCATCGGGGATCTCCACCAGTGAGAAGCGGTCGGAGATCTCGATCGAGCCGATGTCGCGGCCGGTCAGCCGCGATTCTCCGGCGATCGCCCCGACCAGGTCCTGCGGCCGGATCCCTGCGCTGCGCCCGGCCCCGACGAAGATCCGGGCCGTCGGCTCCGTGGACGTGCGGGCGGCCTTCGCCTCCGTCGCGGTCACGGTCGGGATGTCCTCCTCCTCGGCGGAGGAACCGCCGGTCGCCTCGTGCGCCAGCTGCACCGCGGCCAGCGCCACCTCGAGTACGTCGAACTCCGCGGCCAGCGTCTCGACCACCACCCGGAATCCGTCCAGATCTCCGGCCAGCAGGTTCTCGTGGATCGCCGCGCGGGTGCTCTCCAGCCGACGGGCCCGCAGGTCCGCCACGGTGGGCACGCTCTCCAAATGCATCCGCTGCTTGGTGGCCCGCTCGATGGCCTTGAGCATCCGGTGCTCGCGCGGCTCGGCGAGGGTGATCGCCACGCCGGACCGACCGGCCCGGCCCACCCGCCCGATCCGGTGCACGTAGGACTCCGGATCGGACGGAACGTCGTAGTTGATGACGTGGGTGAGCTGGTCGATGTCCAGACCACGGGCGGCGACATCCGTGGCGACCAGCAGCTCCGCCGTGCCGCCTCGCAGCCGCCCCATCACGCGGTCACGCTGGTCCTGCGTCATCCCCCCGTGCAGCGCCTCGGCGCGGTACCCGCGCCCGTTCAGCGTCTCGGTGAGCCGGTCCACCTCGTCGCGGGTGCGACAGAACACGATCGCCGCAGTGGGCGACTCCACGTCCAGGATCCGTCCCAGCGTGGCCGGCTTGTGCGCGCGGGCGACGACGTATGCCGTCTGCCGTACGAGCGGCGTTCCGCCGGCCGTGGCCGGGCCGCGCCCGACCTGCACCGAAACCGGGTCGCGCAGGTAGCGACGGGCCAGCTTTTCCACCCGGGCCGGGATCGTCGCGGAGAACAGCAGGGTCTGCCGGTCGCCCGGCGTCGCCGCCATGATCGCGTCGAGATCCTCCGCGAAGCCCATGTCGAGCATCTCGTCCGCCTCGTCCAGGACGACCGTCGCCAGCTGAGCCAGCGCCAGGCTGCCCCGGTTGAGGTGGTCGAGCACGCGGCCCGGCGTACCGACGACGACATCGACGCCGCTGCTCAACGCGCGCAGCTGCCGCACGATGGGCTGCCCGCCGTAGATCGGCAGCACCCGGGCGCGCATGTCGCGGCCGTACCGGTGGATCGCCTCGGACACCTGCATGGCCAGTTCGCGGGTGGGCACCAGGACCAACGCCCGCGGAGCACGGCCGCGATCTGAGTCCGGAAGCTGCTGCAGGATCGGCAACGCGAACGCCGCCGTCTTGCCGGTCCCGGTCGCGGCCTGCCCCATCAGGTCCCGGCCCTGCAGCAGCAGCGGGATCGCCTCCCGCTGGATCGGCGTGGGCTCCTCGTAACCGAGTTCGGCCAGCGCCTGCACCAGTTCCGAGCGCAGCTCCAGGTTGCTGAACTCCTCGGCGTTGGCGGGCGAATCAGGCACAAGTTGCTCCAAGAGGGGGGACGTTGTCACGCGCAGGAAAGCTGCGTACCCCCAGTGTCCCGCTGCCGCCACCTTCAACGCGAAACCGCTCGTTGTTGACAGCGGCGTTCTCTCCGGGTCAGGGGCCCGGCTCTGGGAGCGCCGCGAGCCCGTCAGTGGCGACTTGGGCGACAGCGCCCTCGCGGTGGATCCGGTCACGGGGGCAGTCGTCCTGGCCTCGACGCCGACGTCGATCGGTGGCCAGATCGTCGACCCGCTGACGACGGCCTACGCCCCGTCGGGGGCACAGCTGTGGCGCACGGTCGTCCCAGGGACCGAGTTCCTGCCGGGTCTGCCCGTCGACGTGGAGGTCGATTCGCGCGAACGGGCGGTCCACGTCGGACACACCTACGCCCGGCCCTTCCTTTAAACCGGATTCGCGCTGGACACCTTCGACCGCGACGGCGTGCTCGTGTGGCAGGCCCGCTACTCAGCGCCGGAGACGAGCCTCGACTTCGCCGACTTCGCCGACTTCGCCGCGACACCGGACGGCGTTTATCTCACCGGCACCATCGACGACGAGAGCGACTTCTTCCTCACCGACTGGCTGACCCTGGCCTACCCGCCGGCCTGAATCCGGGTCAGGCGGTGCGGGTCACCTTTGTCAATCCGAACGGTCGGTCGGGGTCCACACCACGCGCCACCGCCAGGTGTAGGGCAAGTTGCTGCGCCCGTACGGCGTAGACGATCGGCGCGAGCAGCTCGTCCGTTCCTGCCGGTACGCCGATAAATGCACCCGCGCCCGGGACATCCTCACGATGCTCGGCGATCGCCACGACCCCGGCCCCACGCGCGGTCAGCGCAGCGGCCGCCGCCGCGACGTCGGCAGCCACCGGACCCGGGCTGCTGAAGCACAACGCGTGTACGCCGGCGCTCGCCGCCGCGATCGGCCCGTGCAGCAGGTCGTGTGGGGAGTAGCCGGTCGCGACGAGTCCGGTCGTCTCGGAGATCTTCAGCCCGCCCTCCAACGCGACCGGGTAGAGG
>JACCXW010000472.1 GCA_013696785.1 Geodermatophilaceae bacterium
GTGCTCGGCGACGCGGTGCGTGTCCTCGATCGGTTCGTGGGCGGCCGCGGCTCGGTACGCCGCCGTCTGGATGCGCTCGGCAGCGGTCTGACTGTCGAGGAGTTCCGGATCGAGCAGGTGCTCTGGGGTGCCCTCGGGCTCGGCGGCGGCGCGGTGTTCGGGGCGGGTTTCGGTGGTCTCGCCGGAGCGGTCAACCCATTGTCGCTCGTGCTGTTCTGCATCGGCGGCCTGACCGCGGGCGTCATGGGCCGCGACTGGTGGCTGACCCAGCAGGTCGCTCGCCGAGAGGCCACGATGCTTGCCGAGTTCCCCGTCGTCGCCGAGTTGCTCGCGCTGGCCGTGACGGCCGGTGAGGGTCCGGTCGGTGCCATCGACAGGGTCTGCCGATTGACCGGGGGCGAACTCGGCCGCGAGCTGTCGGCGACGCTGGCCAGCGCCCGATCCGGCGTCCCCCTCGTCGACGCCCTCCAGGCGCTCGCCGACCGGACGTCGCTGGAAGTGCTGGCCCGGTTCGTGGACGGCATCGTCGTGGCCACCGAGCGCGGCACCCCCCTCGCCGACGTGCTGCGCGCGCAAGCCGCCGACGTACGCGAGGCCGGCAAGCGGAACCTGCTGGAAACCGGCGGACGCAAGGAGATCGCAATGATGGTCCCGGTGGTCTTCCTCGTGCTGCCCGTCACCGTCCTGTTCGCCTTGTACCCGGGTTTGGTCAGCATCGTCCGGCTCGCGCAATGAGACCGCCAGTACACGAGGGAGTGCCATGTCAGCACAGCTGATCACGTTGTACGTCGCCGAAGCCGTCCGCCGCCGAGTCGTCGCCGGTGGGAGCGAGCGGGGTGACGTGCCTGGCTGGGTCATGATCACGGTGATGTCGGCCGCGCTGGTCCTGGCGATCCTGATCCCGTTCCGGGAGACGATCGTGGACGCCGTCCAGGAGGCCCTCGACAGCGTCACGAACGCCCCAGCGCAATAGTGACCGGACGCGACCGGCGTACGGCGGAGACGGGGTCCGCCGTCGTCGAGTTCGTCCTCGTCTCCGCCCTGGTCATAGGGCTCCTGCTCGCGGTGTTGCAGGTGGCGGTCTACGTGCACGTCCGCAACGTGATCGCGGCCAGCGCGCAGGAAGGCGCCCGCTACGGCGCGAACGCCGACGTGGACTCAGTCGCCGGAGCCGAGCGGACCACCCTCCTCGTCAGCAACGCGTTGTCCGAGGACACCGCGGACGGGCTCACCTGCACCTCGCGGGAGGAACCCGGCGAAGCCGGCGCTGTGCTGGTCGTCGTGCATTGCACCGGCGCGGTGCCCAGCCTGTTCTCCCCGCTCGGCGACTTGCTCAGCATCGACGCCACCGGCCGAGCGCTGAAGGAGGGGGCCGGATGAACCGGCTGCGTCGGCTGCTGGCGCGACCCGAGGACGGTGCGGCGATCGTCGAGTTCACGTTCCTCGCGATCATCGTCATCCTGCCGCTGATGTACGTCGTGATCGGCTTCTCGGCGGTGCAGCGAGGGGCGTTCGCCGCCACCGCAGGTGCGCGGGAGGCCGGCCGCGCGTTGTCCACGGCCGAGGACGCCGCCACCGGGCTGGCGAGGGCGCAGTACGCCGCGGAGATCGCGGTCGAGGACCAGGCCGTGGATCTCACCGATCTCGATGTCGGCTACGCACCCGACGGCGCGGACTGCTCGGCGGCCGGGACGTACCAGCCGTCGCTCACACCGGGGGAGCGGTTCGTGGTCTGCGTGACCGTGGTGATCCGCGTCCCCGGGCTGCCGGACTTCATCGACACGAACACCGCGACCGGCATGTACGTCGTACAACGGGACCGGTTCCAGGGCTGACCCATCGGTACTGGGAAACTCCGGTGGTGCTCGACCTCCCGGAAACCGTCCGCCGCAAGGCCGTGACGGCCGGCGCGACCCGGTGGCTGGCGGATCTACCGGTCATTCTCGCCGACCTAGAGCGGGACTGGGCGATCTCGATAGGGCGCACGTATCGCGACTCCACCGAGGCCTATGTGGCCGCGGCGATGCTCGCCGACGGGACGCCCGTCGTACTCAAGCTGATCGTCCCGCGCGACGGCGACGCCGCACGTAACAAGGCCACCGTCCTGCGGCTGGCCGGCGGCTCGGGTTGCGTAGAACTGCTCCGGTACGACGACGCGCGCGGGGCGCTGCTGCTGGAGCGACTCGGCCCGTCCCTGCACGACCTCGCGCTTCCGATCGAGGCGCGGCACGAGATCCTGTGCACGGTTGCCGGCCGGTTGTGGCGTCCGGCTCCGGGGTGCGGGCTGCCGACCGGCGCGGCGAAGGGACGTTGGCTGATCGACCACATCACCGCCGCCTGGGCGGACCTCGGCGAGCCCTGCTCGGAGCGGGCGGTCGCACACGCGCTGGCCTGCGCCGAACGCCGGATCGCTGCCCACGACGAGGAGCGGGCCGTGCTCGTGCACGGCGACGTGCACGAGTGGAACACCATGCAGGCAGGCGCCTCGTTCAAGCTGGTCGACCCTG
>JACCXW010000491.1 GCA_013696785.1 Geodermatophilaceae bacterium
CCGGTGGCCCGGCACCGCCGGCCGGTCGAGACGGAGCCCCGGCCGCGACCGGCGACCGACAGGACACCGTCCGCCCGACTAGCCACGTGAGCCCCTCGCCGCCAGCGCTGGTGCTGCCGCCGGTCGCGACAGCTGACCCGCCGGATCCGGTCCCATCCTTGGCCGCCATACCGCACGGCCGCCGGATCCGGCTGGTGTTCACGCCGCCCCCGGCAGGCACCGCGCGAGTTCACCGGCTGCCACCGGGAGAGGCGCCGCCGGCGCCTGGTACCCCGGTCGATCCCGAGCGTCTCGGCGTGCTCGTTCCGTCGATGGGGCCGGGCCTCGCCGTCGACGTGATGCCGGCCGCGGTGATCACCGAGTACGTCGTGGTGACCGTGCGCGGCTCGGCGGTCGCGGGGGCTTCAGCGGAAATCGTCGTTCTCCCGCCGATCCGTGATCTGGAGGCTGCCGACGGCCGGCTGCGGTGGACGTGGCCACCCGGCTGCACCGAGGTCGTCGCGATGGTCCGGGCGGACGCCGCACCGACCGGTCCGGAGGACCCGCAGGCGGCCAGGCGCAAGGTCACGAATACCCGGTACGAGATCGACGGCGGGCTGCTGCTGACAGAGGCGACCCCCCTACACGTCGCTCTGTTCTCCTGCACGCGCAGCGCCGGACGGTTACACGTCGCCAGCGAGGCGCCGGCTTCGGCGCGGATCCAGATCAGCTGAGGTTGGGAGCCGGGCGATCGTCTCGGGGCGGATCGGAGTGACAGCTCATGCTCGCTGGTCTCCGGGCAGACTCCCGTCGAGGTACGTCAGAACGGCGAGCACCCGCCGGTGTGTCCCGACGCCTTATCGATGTCCAGCTTGGCGAAGACCGCCCGCATGTGCGTCTCGACAGTGCACTCGGACACGACGAGCCGCTCGGCGATTGCCGCGTTCGACTGACCTTCGGCGACCAGGGCGAGAACCTCGCGTTCCCGTGGCCGTCAACGTCGCCAATGGTGCAGCATCCGGTCCTTGAGAAGGTAGCCGAATCCAGGAGCACCCAGCCACGGAAGGCAGTGCCGGAGCTCGACGTGCTGCGACAGCAGCAGCGCGGCCAGGCCGGGCTGCTCGTTGTGTAGCTCCCGGATCGCCCCGGCCCCGCTCGACCTGCTCGGCTGATGGAGTTCAGTCGGATGCGCGGCCGGTTGCCGCCGCCACTCGGGTGATCAGTCGTCGAGTTCGGCGATCGTCCGCAGCGACGGTCCCCGGCGCTCCTGGGCGGCCCGCGCGGTGTCCTCGGCCGCGCTCAGCACCCGGATGACGTTGCCGCCGAGCAAGGCGGCCAGGTCCGGCTCCGGCCACCCGCGATCGAGCAGTTCGGCAACGAGGGCCGGATAGCAGGACACGTCCTGCAGTCCGGCCGGAAGCGACGTCGTACCGTCGTAGTCCCCGCCGATGCCGACGTGCTCGATCCCGGCCACGTCCCGGACGTGCTCGATGTGGTCGGCCACCTGTGCCAGCCGCGCGACCGGGCGCGGGTGCCGGCGTTCCCACTGCTCGTCGAAGGCACCGCTGTCCTGAATTGAACGGACGTCGACTCCGGCGCCGCGCGCCGCCTGGTCCGCCTCGTCCTGCCAGTCCGCGCTGGCCTGGTCCACGAATCTCGGAACGAACGTCACCATGCACACGCCGCTGTTGGCCGCCAGTGATTCCAGGACGTCGTCCGGCACGTTTCGCGGGTGATCGCACAAAGCGCGAGCCGAGGAATGCGAGAACATGACGGAGGATTCACTGATCCGCAGTGCGGCGCGCATCGTGTCGGCACTGACGTGCGAGCAGTCGACGAGCATGCCGAGCCGGTTCATCTCCCGGACGACCTCCGCGCCGAACGCGGTCAGCCCGCCAACCGCCGGAACGTCGGTCGCCGAGTCCGCCCAGGGGATGTTGTCGTTGTGGGTCAGCGTCAGGTAGCGCACCCCGAGGCCGAAGAGCGCACGAGGTGTCCCGAGCGAGCAGTCGATCGAGTGACCGCCCTCGGCACCGAGCAGCGAGGCGACCCGCCCGTCAGCCGCCACGGCACGCAGCTCGTCGGCGGTCGTGGCCAGCCCGAACGTCTCCGGGTAGCGGGCAAGCATCGAGTGGACGGCGTCGATCTGCTCCAGCGTCGCGGTGACCGGGTCAGGCAGCTGCGCCGGCACGTACACCG
>JACCXW010000016.1 GCA_013696785.1 Geodermatophilaceae bacterium
CGTGGAACTCACGCAGCTGGTCCTCGGGCGGGGCGTCGCCGCCATGCGGGAACAGCTCCGCGATCGGTTGACCCACCTCGTCGAGGATCGCGTCGGCCACCGAGATGGGCACCTCGTCACGCACGGCTACGGCCAGGGCGTCGCTCGGTCGGGCGGCTATCCGGGTGCCGCTGTCGAACACGAGGTCGGCGTAGAACACCCCGTCACGCAATTCGGTGATCTCCACCAGGTCGAGGCTGCGGCCGAGGCCTGAGACGATCGACCCGATCAAGTCCTGGGTCAACAGCGGAGGACCCTCGCCGCGCGGGCCGGTTGCGATCACGTCGGCCTGCGGTTGGCGCAGGAACACCGGCACGCAGCGCTCACCGTCGACCTCTCCGAGCAGGAGCACAGGCTGCCGGCTCGGCGCGTGGACCACGAGCCGCAGCACCCGCATCGCCCGCATGACTCACCTCGATCTCGTCGGTACCGGCAACCCTTGCCGATGATCATGGAGCAGCGCCGGTCCTGGCCGGCCGAACCCCATGATCATCGGGCACAGGAGGGCGCAGAGTCAGGAGGGGGCGCTACCCGGGCCGGACGGGCGACGCCGGCGCAGATAGCGCTCGAACTCGCGGGCGATGACCTCGCCGCTGGTCTGCTTCAACTGGCCGGAGTGATCGCGCTCCTCCAGCGCGCGGACGTACTCGATCACCTCGTCGTCGTCGTTGGCCATCTCGTCCACCAGCGACTGCCATTCCTCGGCCTGCTCGGGCAGCGCGCCCAGCGGCACCGGCACGTCGAGCACCTCCTCGACCCGGTGCAGCAACGCCAAGGTGGCCTTCGGCGACGGAGGCTGCGACACGTAGTGCGGGACGGCCGCCCAGAACGAGATCGCCGGGACGCCCATCTGCACGCAGGCGTCCTGGAAAGCGCCGGTTATCCCGGTCGGCCCCTCGTAGCGGGAGGCCTCCAGCCCGTAGCGCTCGGCGGATGCCGCGTCGTAGGACGAACCGGTGACGGGGACCGGCCGGGTGTGCGGCGTGTCGGCCAACAGCGCACCGAGGACGACGACGCTCTCGACGCCGAGTTCCCGGCAGAGCTCGAGCAGCTCGTCGCAGAAGCTGCGCCACCGCATGTTCGGTTCGATGCCGCGCAACAGCACGATGTCCCGTTTGGAGTTGGGCGGACGGCACACGGACAGCCGCGTCGTCGGCCATTCGATCCGCCGGCTGACACCGTCCACAAGGGACACGATCGGCCGGTTGACCTGAAAGTCGTAGTACTCGTCCGGATCGAGGGCAGCAAGCGGTCGGGCATCCCAGATGAGTTCCAGATGCTCCACGGCGCTGCTCGCGGCGTCCCCCGCGTCGTTCCACCCCTCGAACGCACCGACCAGGACGGGTTCGGTGAGTTCGGGCAGGGTTTCGAACTGGCTCATGCAATGAACCCTACGTCGGACCGGGGTGCGGCTCCGGTTGAAGGCGGACGGGCCTCAGTACCCTGATGGAATGCCCGATTTTTCCTCGCCGTTGCTCGCCGCCGTCCGGGAACGGGTCGTCGTGGCCGACGGCGCGATGGGAACGACGCTGCAGGCGCAGGACCTGTCCCTCGACGACTTCCACGGTTACGAGGGCTGCAACGAGATCCTCAACGTGACGCGGCCCGATGTCGTGCAGGCGATCCACGAGGCGTACTTCCTGGCCGGCTCCGATGCGATCGAGACGAACACGTTCGGTGCGAACCTGGCGAACCTGGGCGAGTACGACATGGCCGAGCGGATCGGCGAATTCGCCGAAGCCGGAGCGCGGATTGCCCGGACAGTCGCCGACGGCTTCAGTACGGCGGACCGCCCGCGCTGGGTGATCGGCGCGGTCGGCCCCGGCACGAAGCTGCCCACCCTGGGACACGCCGCGTACGCCGACCTGCGCGACGCCTACCAGCAGCAGGTGGCCGGCATGTTGAGCGGCGGCATCGACGCCGTACTGGTGGAAACGGCGCAGGACCTGCTGCAAGCAAAGGCCGCCTTAATCGGGGCGCGGCGGGCGATGACCGCGGCCGGGCGCCGGGTGCCGCTGTTCGCCCAGGTGACCGTGGAGACGACCGGCACGATGCTGCTCGGGTCGGAGATCGGGGCAGCGCTGACGGCTTTGGAGCCACTCGGGATCGACATGATCGGATTGAACTGCGCGACCGGCCCGGCCGAGATGAGCGAGCACCTTCGGTACCTGTCCAAGTACGCCCGCGTCGGCGTCTCCGTCATGCCCAACGCCGGCCTGCCGGAACTCGGGCCGCACGGCGCGGTGTACCCGTTGGGGGCCGAGGCGCTGGCCGCCGCTCTCGCGCAGTTCGTGCGGGAGTTCGGAACGACGCTCGTCGGTGGTTGCTGCGGCACCACGCCGGAGCACATCCGACAGGTCGTCGAGGCGCTGCGTGACGTCGAACCCCTGGTCCGGCGTCCCCGCAGCGAGGCCGCGGCTGCCTCGCTGTATCAATCGGTGTCGTTCAGGCAGGACACGTCGGTGCTAATGGTCGGCGAGCGCACGAACGCCAACGGTTCGCGGGCTTTCCGCGACGCGATGCTGGAGAGCCGGTACGACGACTGCGTGCAGATCGCGCGGTCGCAGACCCGCGACGGGTCACACCTGCTCGACGTCTGCATCGACTACGTCGGGCGCGACGGCGTCGCCGACATGCGGGAGATCGCCCGACGCTTCGCGACGGCGTCGACGCTGCCGCTGATGTTGGACTCCACCGAGCCGCCGGTGATCGAAGCCGGCCTGGAATGCCTCGGTGGGCGCAGTGTCGTCAACTCGGTGAACTACGAGGACGGCGACGGGCCGAGCTCGCGATTCGCCCGGATCATGCCGATCGTTGCCGAGCACGGCGCCGCCGTCGTAGCCCTCACCATCGACGAGGACGGCCAGGCGCGGACGGCGCAGTGGAAGGTCGAGGTCGCCGAGCGGCTCATCAGCGACCTCACCGGCAACTGGGGGATGCGAACGGGCGACATCATCGTGGACACCCTGACCTTCCCGATCGGGACCGGCCAGGAGGAGACCCGGCGAGACGCGTTGGAGACGATCGAGGCGATCGGCGAGATCAAGCGCCGGCATCCCGACGTACAGACGACGCTCGGCCTGTCCAACGTGTCGTTCGGCCTCAACCCCGCGGCGCGGCAGGTCCTCAACTCCGTGTTCCTGCACGAGGCGGTTCGGGCGGGGCTGGATTCGGCGATCGTGCACGCGTCGAAGATCTTGCCGATGTCCAAGATCCCGGACGAGCAGCGCGAGGTCGCCCTGGACATGGTCTACGACCGGCGACGGGAGGGCTACGATCCGCTGCAGCGGTTCCTGCAGCTCTTCGAGGGCGTCGACGCCCAGTCCAGCCGGGAGACCCGGGCGCAGGAACTCGCCGCGCTGCCGCTGTCGGAGCGGCTGGAGCGGCGGATCATCGATGGCGAGCGCAACGGCCTGGAGGCCGACCTGGATCTGGCCATGACCAGCCGGCCGCCGCTGGAGATCGTCAACGACACGCTCCTGGCCGGGATGAAGACCGTCGGGGACCTGTTCGGGGCCGGCGAGATGCAGCTGCCGTTCGTACTGCAGTCCGCAGAAGTGATGAAAGCCGCCGTGGGGTACCTCGAGCCGCACATGGACAAGTCGGACGAGGACGGCCAGGCGCGGACGGCGCAGTGGAAGGTCGAGGTCGCCGAGCGGCTCATCAGCGACCTCACCGGCAA
>JACCXW010000053.1 GCA_013696785.1 Geodermatophilaceae bacterium
CGACTGCGCAGCGGCTGGCAGTAGCTGTCGGAGCACCGCGCACGCTTCGGGGCACAGCGCACGCTTCGGGGCAGCGCACGGTCGAGCTCAGCGGCTTCTACGAACGAGTTCTCGACCGTACGCGTCAACTCTGGACGCTGCCGTTTTTCCCGGGCCGCCCGAGGCGCTTCCCTACGACCTGCAACAGCTCGGACGAGCAACGGTCGTCGGCGAGCGCACCCGCGGCGGGGCCCACCCACGACGCGGATTCCGCGTCCACGCCCATCTCGAGGCGACGATCCCGGTTGCTCGCGCAGTCAGCCCGATCTCCGGGTCGAACTGGGAGGGCAGCGGCCTCACACCAGACGTCGAGTGCCGGCGGACGTCGCCCTGGAGACCGCGTACCGGCGCGCATTGAACGACGTCATCGAGCGGGTCGCCGATGCTCAACCGAGTACGGTCGAGGAGGCTCGGCGCGCCCTGGTCGACGAGCCCTGAGGCAGTCGTTCGGTCGAGAACGGTCCGGCTGGTAACCTGGTGCACTGTGCCGGTGTGTTGTCGGTGCTGCCGGAATCCTTCGAATTCTTCAAGAGGTTGACTCACGCGTGGCGAACATCAAGTCCCAGATCAAGCGCATTGCGACCAACGAGAAGGCGCGACTGCGCAATCAGTCGGTCAAGTCGGCGCTGCGAACCTCTGTTCGTCGCTTCCGCGAGGCCGTGGCGGCCGGCGACAAGGACGCAGCGACCAAGGCGCTGGCCTCCGCATCGCGCAAACTGGACAAGGCCGCGAGCAAGGGCATGATCCACAAGAACCAGGCCGCCAACAAGAAATCGGCGATGGCTCAGCAGGCCGCCAAGCTCTGATTCGGGTGCGGCCGGGCGGGTGCGTTGCATGCCTCGAGCGGCCGCGGCTCAGTGGGCCGCCGTTCGGTCGGCGTGGGCGATCACCAGCAGCCTGATCGCGCGTTCCAACGCGTAGCCGGGGTCGGTCATCGTCCCCTTCACCTCCGCGTTCAGCTCGGCCACCACCTGCATCGCGCTGTGCAGCCCGCGCTCGCTCCAGCCCCGGGCTTGTGTCTTGGCCCGCTTGACCTTCCACGGCGGCATCGCCAGCGCCCGCGCCAGCGTGTAGTCATCGGCCCGCCCCGCTGAACTCACCCTCGCTACGGTGCGTACGCCATCGGCCAGCGCGTCGGCGACGACCACGTGCGGGACACCGACGGACAATGCCCATCGCAGCGACTCCAGCGCACCCCCGTGATCGCCGACAACAGCCCGGTCAGCCACCGCGAAGCCGCTGACTTCCGCCCGCCCGCGGTGATAGCGCTGCACCGCTGCCACGTCCACGCGACCACCGGAGTCCGATACCAGCTGGCCACAGGTGGCGGCGATCTCCCGGAGGTCTGTCCCGACAGCGTCCAGCAGCGCGGCCGCCGCCCGCGTGTCGATGCTGCCGCCCTGGGACTGCACCTCGTTCCGCACAAAGGCGAGCCGCTCCTCGGCACGCGTTAGCTTGGCACAGCTGACAACCGGCGCCCCGGCCTTTCGCAACGCGTCGACGAAAGCCTTGTTGCGCGCTCCGCCCGAATGGACGACCACGACTGTGATGTCCTCGACGGGGTCGGCGGCGTACGCCAGTACAGCGGTAACCACCTCTCTCGACGCCTCCTGCGCATCGTTGAGGACGACGATCCGGACCATTGCGAACAGCGACGGGGACAGCAGGTCGAACAGGTCTGCCGGCTCGAGCTGACTGACCGCCAGCTGCCGAATGTCGCTGTCGGCGTCGGCGTTGCGCGCCGCGGCAACGATCGCCGCCACCGCACGCGCCCGCAGCAACTCCTCCTCACCGTGGACCAACCGGACCGGCGCGGCAGGATCCAGCGCGTCCCCCTGCTGCTCCTGCGGCTCCTGCATCGCCCCATGGTGGCAGGTGCCACCGTCAAGAATCCGCCGGAGAGCCGCGGGCCCGGGCCGCGACCCACATCCGTTCCTCCGCCCCGATCCCAATCGCCACTGCACCGTCGGTGTCCGTGCGGAGCACCCGCATCCCGAGTCCCCGCAACTGCGCCACCAGGTCAGGCGACGGATGGCCGTAGTCGTTGTCGGCACCCACCGAGATCACGGCGACGCTTGCGTCCACGGCATCGAGGAAGGCAAGGTCCTGGTAGGCCGACCCGTGGTGCGCGACTTTCAGGACGTCGGCGGTCAACTCCACCGGGCCGTGCGTCAGTGCGCGCTGGGCATCGACCTCGATGTCACCGGTGCACAGCACCCGCAGGCCTGCGCTGCTCACCATGAGCACGAGCGAGGAGTTGTTCAAGTCGGATCGTGTTCCGCTGCTCGCCCGGTCCGGCGCCAGCACCTCGATGTCGACGCCCGCGACGGAGCGAACCTGCCCCACCCCGGCCGTCTCGATCGGGACACCGGCCCGCGTCGCGGCGGCTCGTACCCTGGGCCAGGCCGATTCGTCGTCCGGCCGCGGACCGATCTCGATGACCCCCACCGATCTGCCGCGCAACACCCCGTCCAATCCGTCGACATGATCGGCGTGCATGTGCGTCAGCACCAGTAACGGCACCCGCCGTACGCCCAAGCTCCGAAGGCAGGAATCCACCACCACCGGATCCGGGCCGGCGTCGATGACGAGCGCCGTCTGCGGGCCGGCGTTGACGACGAGGGCATCACCCTGACCGACGTCACACGCGACGAACAACCACGCCGGTGGTGGCCAACCAGTGCCGAGGATCCGGATCGGCAGTCCCACCAGCACGAGGCCGCAGACCATGGCCAGCCCGAGGTAGCGCAGCGCGGGCCAGCGCACGGCGACGAGGACGACTACCGCCAGCAGAACAGCGAGCAAGCTGCCGCCAGCCAGCCCTCCCGGCCACGCCAGGCTGGCCTGGGGCAGTTGCGATCCGTGCTCGGCGACGAGCACCAGCCAGCGGGTCGGCAACCCGGCCGCCCAGATGAGCCCCTGGGCGGCGGTCTCCGAGACTGGCGAGATCACCGTCGCCAGTACGCCGAGGACCGTGGCCAGAGGTACCGCGGGAGCTGCCAACACATTCGCCGGAACCGACACAAGACTGACCGCCGAGGACAGCGCCGCGATGAGCGGCGCCGTCGCGGCGCAGGCGGCGATGCTCACCGCGAGCGCTTCCGCCACGCCGGCCGGGACGCGACGCGCCCGCAGTCCACGGGTCAGCCGGGGTGCCCAAGCCAAAATCCCGGCCGTGGCCAGCACCGACAACGCGAATCCCGGCGACCACGCCAGTTCCGGCGCGACCAGGATGAGGAGTGCAACCGTGGCCGCGAGCGCCGGCACCGCTGTCCTCGGGCGGCCCGAGGCGAGCGCGATCAGGGCGATCGCGCCCATGGTGGCGGCCCGCAGCACGCTCGGCGACGGCCGGACGAGCACGACGAACCCGGTCAGCGCCAGGCCGGCCACCACTGCCAGCGCTACCTTCGGGACGCCGACCCTGCGCAGCAACCAGATCACGGCACCAACGACGATCGCGCAGTTGGCACCGGACACCGCGACCAGATGCGAAAGGCCGGTGTCACGGAACTGCTCGACGAGAACCGGGTCCATCTTCGACGTGTCTCCCAGGACGAGCCCCGGAAGCAACCCGCGGGGACCTTCAGGCAGGACAGCGGCAGCCTCGACCAGGCCGGCCCGGAGGGAGCCCGCAGCGCGCTGCAACGGGGGTGGTAACCCGATGAGTTCCGGCGGGCCGCGGGCGGCGAGCGCTGCCGCGGCCAGATCGCCCCCGCGGGCTGGAAGTAGCGTGCCGTGCGCGGACAGCCGCTGCCCAGGCAGCAGTCCCGACCAGGACGACGCGTCCGCGAGCACCACGATGTCGTCGTCGACCCGCCACCTCCCGGTTCGGGCGTCGACGGCGGTCGCGGTTGCCGTGATCAAAACGCGAGGAATGCCGGCGAAGCCGCCCGCCACTGATCGCGGATCGTCGTCGACGGTCAGTTCGACGGTCGCGCTGCTCTCCGTCACGGCCAGCCGCGCGAGCGGAGAGGAGTCGCGGTGAGCAACTCTGGCCGCCGTACCCAACGACGCCGCCGCGGCGAACGTGAGGGCAACGGCGAGCCCTGCGGCCCAGGAGCGCGGAGTCCGAATCGCCAGAACCACAACCACGAGCACGGCAAGCGCGGCACCGGCCGCCGCCCCCACACCTGGAGCGGTGTGCAGACCCGCCGCCGTGGCCGCCCATGTCGCAGCTGCGGCGGGTACGAGTCGCAGGTCGGGCGGCGGTCGCGCGTTGGGCAGCCGGGAGCCCACCGATCTGCGCCGGGGCGTCATCCGGTCATCTCCCCGCGCGCGTCCCCGAACGTGCACAGCCCGCTCAGCCGCCGAGAACCCGCTGGCGGGCGACCGGGCGTCACACCGTCACCTGGTCCCGCAGTTCCTCGAACGTGCTCGGCCCGATCCCGTCGACCTCCTGCAGTTGGTCGACCGAGGTGAACGTGCCGTTGTCCGTCCGCCACTGCACGATGCGACCGGCCAGTACCGGACCGACACCGGGCAGTTCCTCGAGTTCGGACTCGGTTGCCGTGTTGATGTTCAGCGCCGCGGAGCTGCCGCCGGCCGGGGCTCCCGGCGCGGGCACCGCCCCAGGGACGCCCACCGCAACCTGCTCACCGTCGACCAGGATCCGGGCCAGGTTGATCGTCGACAGATCGGCCTGCGGCAGCGCCCCGCCCGCGGCAGCCACGGCATCAGCGACCCGACTCCCGGCCGGGAGCGTCACCAACCCCGGTGTCACGACC
>JACCXW010000066.1 GCA_013696785.1 Geodermatophilaceae bacterium
GCCGACGACCTTCTCGTCGACGATCGCCACGATCAGCTCGGTGTGCCGGGCGCGGTCCTCCACGTCGGCAAGCGCGCTCTGATAGTCCGGTCCGGCCAGCCCCCCGCCGACGTACACCTCGAGGGTCAGGTCGCGGATGGCGTCGAACTCCCGAGCCTCAGCGGCCCGGACGGTTGCCGGCTCCATGACACCCCCTGTCGCCCCGATGCTAAACGGCGGGCTGTGGGACGCTGCCGGTGATGTCCACCCTGCGGGATCTGCTGCACCGGCACGCCGTGCTCGACGCCGGCGCGGTCATGCAGCTGCAACGGCTCGTCGCCGAGTGGCAGTTGATCGCCGACCTCTCCTTCGCCGACCTGCTGCTGTGGGTGGCCAGCGGTGATGACCTTTTGTGCGTCGCGCAGGTGCGCCCGACCACCGCTCCAACCAGTCATCCCGACGATCTGGTCGGGGCGCGGCGCGGACCTGGCACGCAGTTCCCGATGGACGCCGCCTGGTCGCAGCGCCGCATCGTGCGGGAGGGTGACCCGGAGTGGTCCGGTGAGACACCGGTGCGCCGGGAGGCCGTTCCTGTCTCCTACGCCGACGCGGTTGTCGCGAGCCTGTCGAGGGACACCAACCTGTCCGCCGCCCGGTCGCCGAGCGCCCTGGAGCTGGCCTATCTCAGCAGCGGGGACGATCTGTGCCAGATGGTCGCCGCCGGTCTGTTCCCCGCGTCCGACGCAGGCGACGAGCCGCTCACCGGACCGCGCGCGGGCGACGGGCTGATCCGCCTCGATGCCGTCGGTGCAGTCGACTACGCCAGTCCCAACGCGCTGTCGGCGTACCGGCGAATGGGCGTACCGGCGGATCTCACGGGTGCGAACCTGGCCTCTCTGACCCGATCCCTGGTCACGGATTCCTACGACGGATCCGAGGTGGCGGCGCGGGTCCGGGCGGCGCTGGATGGCCGATCACCGCTGCGCATCGAGGTGGAGGCCCGCGGTGCGATCGTGCTGTTTCGCATCCTGCCGCTGCGCCCGCCCGGCGCGCCGCCGGGAGCGCTCGTACTGGTTCGTGACGTCACCGATCTCCGCCGCCGCGACCGCCAGTTGCTGAGCAAGGATGCGACGATCCGCGAGATCCACCACCGGGTGAAGAACAACCTGCAGACCGTCGCGGCGCTGTTGCGGCTGCAGGCCAGGCGGATGTCCGTGCCGGCGGCCAGGTTCGCCCTGCAGGAATCGGTACGACGGGTGTCCTCCATCGCGTTGGTACACGAGACCCTGGCCATCTCGCTGGACGAGAGCGTCGACTTCGACGGCATCGTCGACCGGCTGGTGCCGACGGTCACCGAACTCGCCGGCGGGCCGGGCGGGACCGTCGTACGGCGGCAGGGGAGCTTCGGGATCCTGCCGGCGGAGTGTGCGACGCCGCTGGTCGTCGTCCTGACAGAATTGCTGCACAACGCCGTGGAGCACGCATTCGACGCCGCCGAGGGTCAGGTCGTGCTGCGCCCGAGCCGTGACGCTGGATGGCTGATCGTCGTCGTCGATGACGATGGGACGGGGCTGCCGGCCGGGTTCTCGCTGGAGGCCAGCGACGGCTTGGGCTTGCAGATCGTGCGGACTCTGGTCGAGTCCGAGTTGGGCGGAACCATCAAGCTGGGCCCTGGGCCCGGCGGGGGTACGCGGGCTGCGTTGCGGATCCCTCTTGTGCGGGCTCGGGGTTAGGCGCTCCGAGCTCGGGTGCGGGCGTTACGCCTCTTCAGGGCTCGCCGCTCGTCCTCGGACAACGCACCCCAGACACCAGCGTCCTGACCCGTCTCCAGCGCCCACGACAGACAGTCCTGTGTCACCGGGCAGCGGCGGCACACCGCTTTGGCTTCCTCGATCTGCAACAGTGCGGGCCCGGTGTTACCGATCGGAAAGAACAGTTCCGGGTCCCCGTCGCGGCAGAGCGCGCGGTGGCGCCAGTCCATGTGGTTGCACTCCTTCAACGGTTGAGCGTGATGTCCGAATCGTGCTGATGTGTGAATGATGTACTACTGCGTACGTCCTTGTGAATACTTTCACGAGTACTCGTGATGTCAAGGGTGACGATGATCGCGCATCCTTGTCGCGACCTCGTAGATCTTCGCTACGAGTGTGTGGTACCCGGGTTGCCGGCAACCCTAACCCGTGCAGACGCCCCATTCCGGACGTGATGTGCGTCACTGGAACGCCGCATACGTGGAGCGGGTCAGGGAACGACCACGCGCAGCGCCGCAGGAACCGAGGTCAGCCGGAGTGTGTCCGTCTCACCGAGATAGTCACCGTCGACTTCGAAGGCCAGTGGGCGGTCGGCACGCAGCAGGACCTCGCCTACGTCGGAGAGGGTGCGCACACTGCGGTGCTGCATCGGCTCGCGTCCCCGCAGGGCCCGCGACACGTGCCGCAGCATCCGGGTGAGGCC
>JACCXW010000073.1 GCA_013696785.1 Geodermatophilaceae bacterium
CGGAAGGCCCGTTGGAAGTCGGCGCGCCGAACTGAGCCTTAAGGCGTGGCGCTCGGCCCGCCGCAGGAACGTGAGGACGTCGTCGTTGACAACGTCGCTCACGTTCGCGGCCAGGCCAGCGCCGGGCGAACGCGGGCTCGCGCCCTTCTCGGAACGCGTGCTGCACCGTGGTGGCGACCTCGCGCAGCTCCTCGACTTGGTTCTGGTGAATCTCATCGAGCGTGATCAGGACGCCGGTGCCATGTTCGACGAGCAGGTCGGTCAGCAGCTCGATCTGGTTGCGCAGGCCAGCCTGGACGACGTGGGCCTCAATGGTGTCCCAGGCGACCGACCCGACGTTGAGCGGAGCGGTCACACCGCTCATGCGGCGGCGCACCGCCTCCGGGTCGAAGTCGCGGAGCAGGCGGGGGAGATGCCGCTCCTCGATCCGCGCGACGAATCCCGGTGCGGCCGTTTCGCCCGCTCCGGCGGGAACCGTGCGTTGGCGGAGTTGGCCGCATCGCGCCGCGCAGCTGGCAGGCCGCCGGCTCAGGCGTCTCCCTTCGCCCTGGCGGGCGCGCATGTACCGCGGCGCCCGCGATCCAGCTCGCAGGCGGCACGCGAAACCCTCAACCGTTTGCGCTGGCCGCTCTGCCCGTCGACTGCTACCTGTACGGACGGACAAGATGTCAGCGGTGATGGGCGATGGCGTCGTGGGAGGTGGGGGCGTCGGCGGCGCGGGGCTCGGGGTGGACGGTGGCCGCGGTCAGCCGCCGGACCTGGTGCATCAGGGCGTGTTCCACGTCGTGGCAAAGGGTGTGTGCCTGCTGCAGGGACAGCGCGGCATCGACGACGACGCCGACCTCGGCGCGCAGGCTGTGCCCGATCCAGCGCAGCCGCAGCTCCGCGACGTCGTCGACCCCGGCGACAGAGCGGGCGGCGGTCTCGGCGGCGCCGAGGACATCGGGTTCGATGCCGTCCATCAGCCGGCGGTAGATCTCCTTGCTGGCGTCGCGTAGGACGAACAGGATCGCCACAGTGATCAGTAGTCCAACGATCGGGTCGGCGGCCGGGAAGCCCAGGGCGACGCCGGCGGCGCCGAAGAGTACGGCGAGGCTGGTGAACCCGTCGGTGCGGGCGTGCAGTCCGTCGGCGACCAGCGCGGCCGAGCCGATCCGGCGCCCGACCACGATCCGGTACCGGGCGACGACTTCGTTGCCGACGAACCCGAGCAGTCCGGCCAGTCCGACGACCCACAGGTTGCTGACCTCCTGCGGATCGATCAGTCGCCGAATCGACTCGTAACCGGCCAGTGCCGCCGACGCCGCGATCAGCAGCACCACCACGACGCCGGCCAGGTCCTCGGCGCGGCCGTAGCCGTAGGTGTAGCGGCGGCTGGCCGCGCGCCGGCCCACCGTGAATGCGATCGCGATCGGGATGGCGGTCAGCGCGTCGGCGTAGTTGTGCAGGGTGTCTCCGAGCAGCGCGACGGAGTTGGTGATCAGCACGACAAAGGTCTGCAGTACGGCGGTGACGAACAGCGCGAGGAAGCTGATCTTCAGACAGCGCATGCCGGCCTGACTGGCCTCCAGCGCCGTGTCGATCTTCTCGGTGCTGTCGTGGCTGTGCGGGGCGAAGATCTCCTTCACCCACGCCCACGGGCCGCCATTGTGCTCGTGCCCGTGATCGTCGTGGTGCCCGTGGTCGTGCGCCTCGTCGCCGTGCTGGTGGGCGTGATGGGTCGAGGAGTCGGCGGCCATGGGGGTGCTTGCCTCTGTCTTGCGATCGAAGTGACGGGCCACAGCGCTTGCGTACCCGGGGGCACCTCGACAATATACAACCATGAACGAACGCGGCAACATGGCAACTGCCGTAGGTGGGCGGGAGGAGCCCAGTCCAGCTCAGGTGGAGACCGCGGTCGCGACGTTCCGTCTGCTCGCCGATCCGACCCGGCTGCGGCTGCTGTGGCTGCTGTCCGCCGGTGAGTACGACGTCACCACCCTGGCGGCCACCATCGGCGCGCCCCGGGTGTCGGTGTCCCAGCATCTGGCCAAGCTGCGGCTCGGCGGCCTGGTGTCCACCCGACGCGACGGTCGACGGGTGGTCTACCGAGCCCGGGACAGCCACGTCCGGTCCGTGATCGCCGAAGCGCTGTACCACGCCGATCACGCCGTCGGCGGACTCCCCGAGCACGACTGAGTCCTCCCGTGCCCGGCCCATCCGGCCCTCCCCCGCGCAGACATCCTGACCCACGATAAGTGTCATTGCAGGCGGCAACTCTGCCTGGCCAGGTTGCCCGTAGGGCACGGTCGGGCGAGGAGTTCGCTGGATGTCTCCCGGCGACTTCGGGGGACTGGGCAGTCT
>JACCXW010000078.1 GCA_013696785.1 Geodermatophilaceae bacterium
CCTGAGCGAGCTCGACGCTCTGCCGGGAGAACTCGGCGAGCGGGAAGACCGACACGCAGTGCTCCTGTCCCCTGGTCATGATCAATCCGTCCACCAACCGCTCGCGAAACCGGGCCGGGAGCGCGACCCTGCCCTTCTCGTCCATCCGCACGGCGTGGGTGCCGAGGAACACCGCCGCCACCTCCACACCCGCTGTACCGCTGGATCAACGTGTCCTTGTCCCCACTGGTCACCATCGTACCCCACTACTCCCCACTGCGGCATCATTCTGGGCGAGTCGAGCACCGCATCCGGGCCGGCCCCCGGGTTCCTGGCCGGCGACGCAGCGGGAACTGGCGAGAACTGAGGCCAAAGACCACAATTGGGACACGGGGATGGGGTAATAGGTCTGCTCGACATAGAGTGCCCAGGGTGTCGGCCGCCCGAGGACGTGCGGCCACCGACGGCGAGGAGGACCGTGCGTGCTGTCACGCAGCCCCCTAGGCGATCTTGAGGACCCCGGGATCGAGCCACTCGGCCTCGACGACGTCCGGGAAGCCACCGGCCGCATCGCCGGCAACATCGAACGCGTCATCGAGGGCAAGCCCGAAGTGGTCCGTCTCTCGATCATGGTCATGCTGTCCGAGGGGCACCTGCTGATCGAAGACGTCCCCGGTGTCGGCAAGACGAAGCTGGCAAAGGCGTTGGCGCGCTCAATCGACTCCTCGGTGCACCGCATCCAGTTCACCCCTGATCTGCTGCCCAGCGACGTCACCGGCGTGAGCGTCTACAACCAGGAGACCCACGACTTCGAGTTCAAGCCGGGCGCGGTCTTCGCGAATCTGGTCGTCGGCGACGAGATCAACAGGGCCTCGCCGAAGACGCAGTCCGCGCTGCTGGAGTGCATGGAGGAGCAGCAGGTCACCGTCGACGGGACGACGTACCGGCTGGAGACGCCGTTCATGGTCCTGGCGACGCAGAACCCGATCGAGATGGAAGGCACCTATCCCCTACCGGAGGCCCAACGGGATCGCTTCACCGCCCGGGTGTCGATGGGCTATCCCGATGTGTACGCCGAGGCGGCGATGCTGAGCGGCCACGCCGGCAGCGACCCCCTCGACGACCTCAAGCCGGTGTCGAGCGCGCACGAGGTCCGCGGCCTGATCCACGCCGTACGCACGGTGCATGTCTCCGACGCCGTACGCAAGTACCTGGTCGACGTCGTCAACGCGACCCGCCGCTCCCCCGAATTGCGCCTCGGTGGCTCCCCGCGGGCCTCGCTGCAACTGCTGCGCGTCGGCAAGGCTCAGGCGGCGCTGTCCGGGCGCGGCTATGTACTGCCCGACGACATCCAGCAACTGGCGGGCTCCGTGCTGCCGCACCGCGTCATCCTGACCCCCGAGGCGCAGATCGCCCGTCGTACGGCGGAGCAGGTGATCGCCGACGTGATCCGGTCGGTGCCTGTCCCCCGCGGAGCGGAATAGCGGAGTGCGCCAGGCACTGACGGGGCTGACGACCCGCGGCCGCTGTTTCATCGCGGCCGGCTTCGCCGCCACCCTGAGTGCGCTGGTTCTCGGTGAGAAGGACCTGCTGCGGGTCGCGGTGTTCCTCGTCGCGCTGCCGCTGATCGCCGCTCTGCTCGTCGCCCGCACCCAGTTCCGGCTGTCGTGTCAGCGGGTGATCTCACCGACGCGGGTCCCGGCCGGTGAACCGGCCACGGTGCGGCTCACCCTCGACAACATCTCGCGGGTCCCGACCGGACTCATGCTGCTCGAGGACACGCTGCCTTACACCCTCGGCGGCCGGCCGCGATTCGTCGTCGACCGGGTGCCTGCCGGCAGCTCGCGCACTGTGCACTACGAGGCCAAGGGGGAGCTTCGCGGCCGGTACCGGATCGGGCCGCTGCGGCTGCGCCTGGCCGACCCGTTCGGGTTGGTCGAGCTCACCCGGGGTTTCTCGAGTACGGACTTCCTGACCGTCGTACCGGCCGTGCACCCACTGCCGTCGCTCGGCCTCGGCGGGGCCTGGTCCACCGGCGGCGACAGTTCGTCGCGCTCGGTGGCGGTCCAGGGCGACGAGGACGTGGCGACCCGCGAGTACCGCGACGGGGATGACCTGCGCAAGGTGCATTGGCGCTCCACCGCCCGGATCGGGAAGCTGATGGTGCGGCGGGAGGAACAGCCCTGGCAGACCCGCGCGGCGATGCTTGTCGACGCCCGGTTGTCGCGGCATCGCGGCGACGGCGCGGCGTCCAGTTTCGAGTGGTCGGTCAGCACGGCGGCCAGCATCGGCGTGCACCTCGGCCGGCTGGGCTACTCGTTGCGGCTGTTCTCCGACAGCGGCGAGCTGCACACGGGAACTGACAGCGACTTCAGCACCGGCCACGTCCTGCTCGACCAGCTGGCCATCTTCGCCTCGTCACCGAACCATGAGTTGGACCGCGGCCTGCAGGCGCTGCGGCACGCGAACGAGGACGGTCTGCTGGTCGTCGTGCTGGGAGACGTCGGCCCCGACGAGGCGCAGGCACTGGCCACGGGCCGGGCCGGGACGGCCCGCAGCATCGCCGTGCTCTGCGACGTGTCGACCTGGACGAGCGCCGGCACCAGCGAGCGGGCTGCCGCCCTGGCGCGGCACGAGGCGGCGGTCGGCGTGCTCCGCCGGTGTGGCTGGCGGGTCGTGGTCGGGCGACGCGGCACGACGATCGCCGAGTCCTGGTCGCAGGTCGGTGTCTCCGCCTTCGCCGCATCCAGCGGCGCGATGACCTTCGGCCTGCACCCGGCACCGGCGATCGCATGACCGTCACCTCCAAGCTCTCACTGGCCGGCGCCGTCGGCGTACTGCTCGGCGCGCTCTCCCTGGAGCCGGTCTTCGTCAATCTGAGCTGGCTGCTGCCGGTCGTTCTCGTCCTGGCGGCGATCCTGGCGCTCAGCCTCGGCATTCGGCGCGTCCCCGGGCTGGCGCCGTGGGCACCGCTGTTCGAGATGGCCGGCGCGATGCTCGTCCTGACCGCCCTGTTCGCCTCGGGCCGGGCTTTCCTCGGGTTCGTACCGACATGGGCGAGCGTGGCGGACATGCGCGTCCTTCTGGCCGATGCCGGGTACGCCGTTCGCACCCAGGTATCACCTGCGCAGACGCTGGACGAGCTGCTGTTCCTCGCCGCGATCGGCGTCGGCGTGGTGGCGGTCGCGGTGGACATTCTCGCCGTCAGCCTGCGCCGGCCTGCGGTGGCCGGACTGGCATTGCTCGTGCTGTACGCGATCCCGACCGCCTCGCTCGTCGAGGGAATTCCGTGGTGGCCGTTCGTCGGCGCGGCCGTGGGGTACCTGCTGTTGCTGTTCGTCGACGGCCGGGAGACCATGCTGCGCTGGGGTCGACGGGCTGACGACGGACCCAGCACGCCGACGTTCGGGCTGCTCGCCTCTCAGCGGATCGGTGCGCTCGCGATCGCCGCGGGCCTCGCCTTGCCGCTGCTGATCCCGTCCCTGCCCTCGGGCATCCTGCGCACGGTCGGCAACGGCATCGGCGACGGACCGGGGACGTCGCTGAACCCGCTGGCCACCCTTGCCGGCGACCTCACTCTCCCGGAGCCGGTGGATCTGCTCCGGGTGGAGACGAATGTCGATGACCCCTACTACCTGCGCGCGGTGTCCTTGGAGACCTACACCGACCAGGGATGGGCGCCCGGCAATCTCGACGGCACGTTCGACGCCAACGAGGGCGACCTGCTCGGCCCCCCGGAGGGGAGTCCGACCCGGCGGGTGCAGGCGCAGATCGAGGTCCTCGACCAGGACTCCCGGTTCCTCTCGACGTACTACTCGACGCGCGACATCGACAGCGAAGGCGACTGGCGCTTCGACGAGATCAGCGGCACGGTCTGGAGCGAGAACGACCGCACCGGGGGTCTCACCTACTCCGTCGAGGCCGACGAGCCGGTGCCCACGGTCGACGACCTCGAAAACGCGGACGATCTGGACTCCGATGACCAGGTCCAGCGTCGCTTCACCGATCTGCCGCCGTTAGTCCGGCCCGAGGTGGCGACCCTGGTCCAGAACCTCACCGACAACGCAGAGGGTCCGTACGCCCGGACGATCGCGATCATGGACTTCTTCACCGACCCGGCGAACCGGTTCATCTACAGCCTCAGCACCGAGCCCGGCACGAGCGGGGACAAGCTGGTCGACTTCCTGACCAACCGTCGCGGGTACTGCGAGCAGTACGCCGCGGCGATGGGCGTCATGCTGCGCTTTGCCAACGTCCCGGCCCGGGTCGTTCTCGGCTACACCCCCGGCGACAAGAACGCCGGCCAGTGGACGGTCACCACGGACGACGCGCACGCCTGGGTGGAGGCGTACTTCGAGGGGATCGGCTGGGTGCCCTTCGATCCGACTCCGCTCGGAGGCGGGCGTGGCGTGGAGTCGCCGTGGGCTCCCCGCGTCGACAGCGAGGCCAGCAACCCGACGTCGACCGGTCCGAACCCCAGCGGCACGGCCACGGGGCAGGCTCCGACCGGCGTGCTCGAGCCCAACATCCCCATCGGACCGGACAGCAACGCGGGAGGGACCGATTCCGGTCTGCTGAACCCCGTCGCGACGTTGATCTGGCTGGCTGTCGCCCTGGTCGTCGGC
>JACCXW010000100.1 GCA_013696785.1 Geodermatophilaceae bacterium
TCAGTGTCCCGACTCGTCCGTAGGCCACGGCATAGGCCAGCGCGAAGAGGCCGCCGATGGCCACGCCGAACGGGATGACCGCCGTCCCCAGTCCGATCGTGCTTTGCACGCCGCGACTGACCAGCTCCACCCCATGGGATTCACCGGCGGCGTGGGCGAGTCGGTCTTCGTACGCGATCGCCGCGTCGATTGCCGGCTCCTCGAAGAGGTAGGAGAACAACCAC
This sequence comes from Geodermatophilaceae bacterium, assembly GCA_013696785.1. Taxonomy (GTDB): domain Bacteria; phylum Actinomycetota; class Actinomycetes; order Mycobacteriales; family Geodermatophilaceae; genus JACCTY01. Next base: position 225 of record JACCXW010000100.1, read on the forward strand.
GACAGGAGTCCGGCCAGAGCGCCGACACCCATCCCGCGAACCAGCAGTGTCCTGACCGCCATGTCAGTCGCCTGCCGTCAGTGGCATGGCACGCCCAACAGGTGCCGACCGTCGTGCATGAACTCGTGCAGCAGCTGCCCCGAGAACACCGATGTCGCTCCCTGATCCAGGCCGACCAGATACAGCAGACTCAACAGAATCGCGCCGGCGAACACCACCCATGGCAACACCTCGCGCAGCGGAATCCGCAGCGGAATCGGGGTGCCGGCTGGTACGGCGACGGTCTGTGCCATGGCGTCTCCTTAGCGATTCAGCGGATTCAGCGAGCCGGGTCGACCGCCACCGGGTCACGCCGGGCGTGGTGGTGGTCGGTGTCGCGCGGGGTGGTGAGAATGGCGTGCTTGCGGTAGTTCAGTTCGCCTCCGTCGAGTACGCCGGTGCCGGACAACACCGACTCCAGCGCCTCCAACCACCGGTCGTAGTATCGCCACGGCTCGACCCGGCGGCCGGCAGAGTCCTGCCACTCCCGGATCGCCCCGATCAGCGCCAGCTGGAACTCGCTCCAGTCGTAGAGCCCGTTCTCGTGCGCCGCGACCGCTACCGCGAAAGCTCGCAATTCCCACGGCTGGGTGAAGGACAACTGCTCCTCGCCGTCCCGCGGGAGCTCGGTCAGCAGCTGCTCCACCCGGCGGCGGGCGTCCCCGACCTCGGTGGTGGCAGCCCTCATACGCGCACCGGCGCGACGCCGATCATCGAGTCGCGGGTGACCAGTTCGGCCAGCTCCGCTTCGCTCTTGTCCTCGGTGCCCGGCGGACGCTGCGGCAGGACCATGTAGCGCAGTTCGGCACTGGAGTCCCAGACCCGGACCTCCACCGATTCCGGCACGTCGTGCCCGAACTCGTCACGCAGCATGGCGCGGGGCTCGCGGACGATGCGTGAGCGGTACGCCGGCTGCTTGTACCAGTTGGGCGGCAGACCGAGCACCGGCCACGGGTAGCACGAGCACAGGGTGCAGACGACCACGTTGTGCACGTCGTCGGTGTTCTCCACGGCCACCATGTCCTCGCCCTGCAGTCCGCCGATCCCCATCTCGGCGCAGGCGTCGGTGGCATTGGCGAGCAGCCGTGCCTTGAACTCCGGATCGGTCCACGCCTTGGCGACGACGGTCGCGCCCAGCTGCGGGCCTACTTCGTTCTCATAGATCTCGGCGAGGCGGTCGACCGCCTCGGTGGTCATGATGCCTTTTTCGATCATCAGAGCTTCCAGCGCCTTCATCCGCGCGGCGATCTCGGCCTCCGAGCGCGGGACCGTCACGTCGGGGGACGGCGTGATCTCTGACCTTGTCATCGGGTTGCTCCTTCAGCGGGCACTGCGGCAGGGACGAGGTAGGGCTCCCAGGCGTCGAAGTACACGACGCCGTTGGGCTCGGCGTTGTCGGCTCCCCACAGTTCGGCGTTGGTGAACTTGACCGTGTAGACGTGCTTCGGGTCGTCGCCGCGACCGTTGCCGGCGCTGTCGGGGTAGATGAACGTGCCGTGGGACTGCTCGATGACACCGGTCTTGCCGCGGATGTAGCGCGCCTTGCGGGTGTGCTTGTGCGGGCTGTCCTGCGTGACCGTGACCCGGTCGCCCACCTGGAAGGCCGGCGCGGCATCGGACTCGCGGCGGGCCGGCGCGCCGCCCTTCACCGCAGCGTCCACGAACGCGAGCAGATCGGGATCGGTGCGCTCGGGCAGCGGTTCATCGGGGTGCTCCCGGTAGTACTGCGTCTTCGCCTCGAGCTCGGACGGGTCGATCGCGCCACCCTTGATCGCATAGTGCTCCGCCGTGTGCATCCAGTGCTCGTAGTACGGCGAGAGCAGGTAGTACGCCGGGTGCATCTGCTCGATGCCCCAGCGGAACATATCGACGTTGAACAGCCCGGCCCGGAAGTTGGTCGCGAACAGGGCGAAGGCCGCCTTCTCCCACTCCGCGTGCCAGACCGGTTCGTCCTGCTCCACGACGACCGGGCCGAGCCCGTCGGTGCCGCCAAGGTCGTGTACGCCGTTCATCCTCGACTCCCCACTGATTCCTCGACCCTGCTGGGCTGCATAGCCGGCACTGGGAATCCGCCGACCGCCTGTTCCAGGGTGTGCGCCACCCGTAGGCACGTCGCGTCATCGAAGTGCTTTCCGATGATCATCAGGCCGGCCGGGAGACCGTTTACCAAGGCGGTTGGCACCGACGTCGCCGGGTGTCCGGTGACGTCGAACGGCGCCGTGTTCGCGATCATCTCCAGTGCTCGCGCCAAATAGTCCGCGCGGGAGGCATCAGCCGGCGGGATCTCGGTCGCCGTCAGCGGCAGCGTCGGCATGACCAGGACGTCGTACGTCGCCAGCGCCGCATCGTATCCGGCCCGCAGCTCCGGGGCCAGGTTCCGCGCCATGGCGTAGTGCCGCCCGTACTCGGTGTCGATCGCGTGTCGGCCACAGAGCAGGACGAGCTTGACGGTCTCGGAGAATTGCGCGGCGCGCTCACGCCACTGCTTGCCGTAGAACGCGATCAGCTCGGGGTCGTACAGCCCCTGCCAGTTCATCCCGTAGCCGTTGCCGTCGACCATCTGTGCGGTGGCGCCCTCGGTGGCGATCACGTTCCAGATGTGCATCGCGTCGCTGTGCCACGGCACCGAGACGTCCTCGGCTACCAGGCCCGCGTCGCGGAGGACGTCCACCGCGGCCCGTACGGCGTCGTCGACCCCGGGATCGGACACGTCAGGGATCCCGAAGCCCTCGGTGACCACCCCGATCCGCAGCCCCTGGCCGCCCTGCTGCAGCGCCGCGACGTAGTCCTCGGCGACGACGTCGGCGGGCTGGCGAGGGTCCAGACCGTCCCGGCCGGCGATCACACCGAGAACGAGCGCGGCATCGCCGACGGTGCGCGTGATCGGCCCTAGGTGGTCGATCGTCTGCTCGATCGGGAACCCGCCGGTGTAGGGCACCAGCCCGTGCGTCGGTTTGTGGCCGACTGTGCCGCTGTAGGCACTCGGGATGCGGACCGAGCCGCCCTGATCTCCGCCGGTGGCGATATCCACCTCGCCTGCCGCGACCAGTGCAGCGCTACCGCTGGAGGAGCCACCAGCGGACCGGGTGGTGTCCCAGGGGTTGCGCACGGGACCCGACGCCGAGGTGTGGCTGCCACCGGAGAAGCAGAGGTCCTCGCAGACGGCCTTACCGATGATCGTCGCGCCGGCCGCGAGCAGCCTGCTGACGATCGTCGCGTCGCGGGTCGGCACGAAGCCCTCGACCGTGCGCGAGCCGTTCATCATCGGCAGCCCGGCGACCATGGTGTTGTCCTTGATCGCAACCGTGCGCCCGGCCAGCGGGCCGTCGTCGCTCTCCTTGATCTCCGTCCTGACATACCACGCACTGAGCGGGTTCTCGTCGGTCTCCGGCCAGCTCCAGGCGCGGTCGGTGCGCGGCCGGGGGGAACTGCGGGCGTAGAGCTGCTCCACCGCGTCCCACGAGGTGAGCAGTCCGCCGACAAAGGGCGAGAACTCGTCGACATCATCGGCGGTCAGGCCGAGTCCGTACCCTTCGGCAAGTCCGGCCAGCTGAGCTGCGGTGGGCGGGTCGACAGCCATGGGCCACTCCTCGACGCCTGATGCTTGCGGGCCCGAAGCCTGGTCTGCCATCCCTGTCCAGTCAAGCGCTCGCTCAAATCGAGAACGCGTCCGGGCCCCAACCGTCCGGCTCCTGGTCAGGCCCTGCCGCTGTGGCGAGCAGCCGCAACCGGTCGGCTCGCGACCGGCGCGGGCAGGTCGTGCACAGCTGCTGCCCGGGCACGCGGTACAAGAGGCAGCAGGACACCCGTTGCACGAAGCAGCGGCTACGACCGTGGACGGTCATGACGTCGATGAACCGCGGCAGCAGCATCGGAGCACCGATACCGGCGCTGAGCCGAGCGGCCAGCGCACGGGCCTCCGCACGCCGACCTGTCGCCTCGCCGACCAGGAGCAGCCGGTCGGCCAGGCTGTCGGCCGCCAGTGCCCACAGCGGGCGAACGCCGTGACTGGTCAACTCCGAAACGATGTCGATGACGAGTTCCGACGCGGCGCGGAGACCCGCCGCCACCGTGTCGAGATCCGTCCCCAGCACGGCGGTCGAGTGCGCCCCCGTGATCGTGCCGTCGGAACAGTGGTGCAGGACCAGGTCCGGCAAGGCCGGACTTGCCGCCGTCCCGGTCAGTAACAGGGTCGTGACCGTCGGCGTGACCAGGTGGTGGCTGGCGGAGAACCACCACAGTGTGGCCAGCACGTGCCGGTCTGTCGTCGGCCAGGATCGCCCGCGCAGGAGGACCTGTTCCCGCAGCCAGCCGGGATCGGCGATCATAGTGGCAGGGACCGTCGTCGCCCCCGCGGAAGGGATGAACAGCTGGTGCAGTAGGGCCGGAAGTCCGGTTAGCATCCGTGCCTGGAGGGCATCCGCTGCATGCGCCGACATCGGGTCAGAGTCCCACCGGCGACCTGCCGCTGTCAGCCGGTGGCAATCCGCTCCAGGATGGCCGCCGCCGACCCTCGGTGCGGCACCCGCAGCCGATGCAGTCGCCCGATTGGCGTAGATCCTCACCCTGTACGACCAACTCCTCGCACTCGCGTTGAGTTCTGTCGAACGGGACTAGCTCCAACCGGGCGGCCACCGCCACGCCTCGGCCGCGGGAACGGGTCTTCCGTGGTGATGCGTTCCCGCGGGAACGTCTTCAGCCGCCGGGCGTGCATCCCATGAGCAGAGGTGCGCCGCGGGTAGTTGTACAAACGCTTCGCCAAGTTGTACGGTTTACGCGTGGCAACGATGAACATCAGTGCAGCACGGGACAACCTGCCCGACGCAGTCGCGCTTGCTCAGACTGAGGCGGTTGTCTTGGAACGCTACGGCCGTCCGGCCGCTGTCCTGGTGAGCCCCGAGCGCTACGAGACGTTGATGGCAGCTTTGGAGGACTCCGAAGACGTCGCGGCCTTCGACGCGGCAATGGCCGAGGAGGGCCCGAACATCCCCTGGGAGCAGGCGAAAGCCGACCTCGGCTGGTTGTGAACGCCTATCGCATCGAGTTGCGGCCAGCGGCCGTCCGAGCCCTCCGCCGGCTTGACCTACCCGTGCGTTCCCGCGTGCAGGGTGCCATCGCGCTGTTGGCGCAGGATCCGCGGCCGCCGGCAGCGCGCGCACTGCAAGGACGGCCCGGTCTCCGTGTTCGGGTGGGCGAGTATCGGGTCATCTACACCGTCGCCGATGACGTTCTTCTGGTAGTCGTCGTCGCGGTTGGGCACCGACGCGAGGTCTACGACCGCTAGCCCGGATGCAACCCCGGACGGCACCGTCAGGCGGTCGCCATGCGCTCCAGGATGGCGGCGGTCAGGGCGTCGGGTGCCTGCTCGGGTATCCAATGGCTGACGCCGTCCAGCTCCACGAAGCGGTAGTCCGCCGACACATGCGCTCCGCAGCGCTCGGCGCCCGCGCGCGCCAGCGCCGCGTCGCCACTGCTCCAGACGTACGTCGTCGGCACCCCCACCGGCTCGAGCTGGGCTGCCTGCCGCGCAGACATGGCGCGGTACCAGTTGAGGGCGGCGGTGAGGGCACCCGGCTGGGACAGCGCTGCGACGTACTCCTCGATCGCATCCGGGTCCAGGTCCCCGCCGTCCAGCATTCGGCGCAGCCGGCGAGCACCGTCGGCGAGCAGCACCTCCTCGGCCTTGCCGCCGGGCAGCCGGAACAGCGCGATGTAGGTCGCCTTCTGCTGCTGCTCGGGGTCGTGCCGGAACGCCCAGCCGTAGGCGAGCGGATGCGGAACCGAGACCGCGGTCAGGGTCCGGACCCGCTCGGGATGCCATGACGCGAGCATCCAGCCGACGTTCGCGCCCCAGTCGTGCCCGACCACGTCCACCCGATCCAGCCCCAACCCGTCCAGCATGCCCACGGTGTCGGTGACGATCGGCCACATCGCGTAGTCCTCTACCGCCAGCGGTCGGGCGCCGGGGGAGTAGCCACGCTGGTCCGGGGCGATGCACCGGCACCCCGCATCGGCCAGCAGCGTGGCCACGGCATCCCACGAGCGGCTGTTCTGCGGGAAGCCGTGCAGGAGCAGAACCGGGCGGCCGTCCTCGGGTCCGCTGACGCGCGCGTCGTACACCATCTCGCCGACTGTGATCTGCATACCGCGGACGCTACCCACGACGCGGTTGCGCTGACGGCCGGGTTGGCCGCACATCGGGCCGCGCGGGCATAGATTTCGACCTTGTGGCCAGAGCGCGGGTGTTGACGCCGGACCCAGGCCGCGGCAGCGGCATCACGACGCTGTTGCCGCAGTCCACGGTGAGTCCGCTGCAGGCGATAGCCCGGCGCATCCTGCTCGCGTTCTCCATCCTCGGCGCGACGATCCTGCTCGTGTACGTCGACCGCGCCGGATACCGGGACATCAACGGCGACGGGGTCGACCTGCTCGACGCGGCGTACTACACGACCGTGACACTGTCGACGACGGGGTACGGCGACATCGCGCCGTTCTCCGACAGCGCCAGGTTGGTCAACATCCTGCTCATCACCCCGATGCGGGTCGCGTTCCTCATCATCCTGGTCGGCACGACGCTTGAGGTGCTCACCGAGCGCGGCCGGATGATCTTTCAACTCAAGCGCTGGAGGTCACGGGTGAGGGACCACGTCGTCGTCTGCGGCTACGGCACCAAGGGGCGCAGCGCGATCCGGGTACTGCTCGGGGAAGGGACGCCGGCCGACCGGATCGTCGTCGTCGACGCGGACCGCACCGCGCTGGAGGAGGCTCGCGCGGCCGGGTTCGTCGTGGTCGCCGGGTCCTCGACCCGTTCGGAGGTACTGCGGGAGGCGCAGGTCGCCCGCGCTCGTGCCGTCGTGATCGCCACCGACGCCGACGACTCGGCGGTGCTGACCACGCTGACGGCTCGCGAGCTGTCGCCGAAGGCGACCATCTCGGTCGCGGTACGGGAATCAGAGAACGCGCACCTGCTGCGCCAGAGCGGCGCCAACAGCGTGGTGGTGTCCTCGGAGACTTCCGGCCGGTTGCTGGGCCTGTCCTCGAGCTCACCGCTGATCGTCGACGTCGTCGAGGACATGCTCACCTCCGACGCCGGACTCGCGATCCTCGAGCGCCCGGTGCATCGCGAGGAGATCGGCAAGGGGCTGCGCTTCGTCGCCGACCCGGTTCTCGCCGTCATCCGGGACGGGGCGGTGATCCCGTACGCCGACGACCGGGCCTGGTCGCTGCGCGAGGGAGACCGGCTCATCTGCGTCCGAGCCCGCCCGACCACCCCTGAGGTCGAGTCCCTCACCTAGCCAGGCAGAGGCACCAAGTCAAAGACGTACAGCTCAGGCACCGTGCCGACGTTCGTGCCGCTCACGTACAGCGTGCCGTTGACCATCACCGGCGAGGAGTTCACCAGCGGGTCCTGGGTGACGAACTGCACAGCGGCGGGCAGGTCGAGCTCGCGCATCCGCCGGCGTCAAAGGCGTACAGCCGCCCGTCGGAGGAGCCGGCGAACACGGTCCCGCCGGCAACCGCTGGGGAATTGATCACATACTCGCCGGTCGGACCCACCCATATCGGCTCGCAGGTCGGCTGGCCGCAGCCGTGCGCGTCGAAGGCGTACACGTCGCCGAACTGCGAGCCGACGTAGACGACGCCGGCCAAAACGGTCGGGGATGACTCGCCGACGGCCACGTGGGCGGTCCACAGTGGATCGCATGCCCCGCTCCGGCAGGCAGCCACGTCAAAGGCGTACAACCTGCCCAGCCGGCTGGCGGTTCCGACATACAGGATGCCGTCGACGACGGCCGGCGTGTTGAGGATCGCCTCGGTCAGGTCCACCCGCCACAGCGGGTCGCACACCGGGTCCGCACACGAGTCCGCGAACGCGAGCAGTTGGCCGCCGAAGGTGCCGAAGTACACGACCCCGTCGATGACCGTCGGGGAGGACTTCGCCACCAGGTCCGCTCCGACCCTCGAGCCGTTGCCGATCCACGACAGGCTCAGGTTCATGACGTTGCCAGCGCCGACCTCGCGCTCGGCGGGATTGAAGCCGCGGTGGTCGGCGGTCCCGTGGAACTGGGTCCAGTCCACCGTCGGTGCCACCTCCGATCCGGACGCGGACCCGGTTGCACCGGTGATCAGCACAGCCGACGAGACGGCCACGAGGATCACAGCGAGGATGACGGCGAGCCGGCGCGGAAAAGACATCGCGGACCTGATTCCCTCGGATGTTGCCCCACCGAGACACACGCGGGCCTCCGGCGAGCGGTTCACAGCCCGGCGGTCCTGCGGCCGGCTGCGGCTACCCTGGCCCTATGACTGCAGCGCCGGGGTGGTACGACGACCCGGACAGCGCAGGTGGCCCACTCGGTCGGCAGCGCTGGTGGAACGGCGCCGGCTGGAGCGATGTCACCAGAGGTGGCGAGGCCGTAGCGGCGCAGCGGCCGTCGTACGACGTGCTCACCGGCGGTCGGCCGGAACGACCGGGTCTGCAGCAACGACCGGGTCAGCGGCGGACCTGGCTGCCCTTTGCCCTCATCGGTGGCGCCGTGCTGCTCATCGTGGTCCTCGCCCTGACGCTCATGAGCGGCACCCGCGGAGGTCCGGCGATCGCCGACCCGCCCGCCGGCCCGAGTACGACGGATCCCGGCAACACGTTCCCGCCCGGCACGGTGCGCATCCTGGATCCCGACGCCGGCATCTCCTACGTCTATCTGGGGGAGGGCTGGCGGGAGCTGGACTTCTCGATGCGGCCGGAGATGCTCAGCGTCCACGGGCAGTACATCATCACGCAGGAGACGGTGCCCGACGGCGGGCAGTTCATTGCCGAATGCAGCTCGGGACTGCTGGCGGCGCAATTCGGTGGCTCCGGAGCAGAGGATTACGCGGGTCTCATCGAGCCGGTGTCCCAGTCGTTCAGGTCCAACTACTATCCGGCGCCCAACGAGGCCGATGTCTTGTCCTCGGAGGCGATCACGGTCGCCGGGCGTTCCGGGTACCTGCTCAAGTTCGATCTCACCTGGGACGTCTCCGGCTACGACTCGACGGGTGAGCGGGTGTCGCTGCTGCTCTTGGACACCGGCAAGGAGCGCCCCGCCGTCGTCTACGTCTCCGTCCCGAACACGCACGCGGAGTTGTACGGCGTCATCGACCAGATCATCGCCTCCATCGAGTTGCTCTGATGCCACCCGGGTTAGGGTCGCGGTCGTGCCTGCAGCCCCGTCGTACCCGATCGAACGCCTGACCCTCGAAAACGGACTGCGAGTCGTCCTCGCCCCGGACCGCCGCGCGGCCGTGGTGGGGGTGGCCGTCTACTACGACGTGGGGATGCGCTCCGAGCCGGAGGGACGCACCGGATTCGCCCATCTCTTCGAGCACCTGATGTTCCAGGGCTCGGCGAACGTGGAGAAGATGGCGCACATGCGGCACGTGCAGTCCGCGGGCGGAACGGTCAACGGCAGCACCCGCCGGGACTACACGAACTACTTCGAGATCCTGCCCAGCAACGCCCTGGAACTGGCGCTGTTCCTCGAGGCCGACCGGATGCGCAGCCCGCGGATCACCGAGGAGAACCTCGCCAACCAGATCTCCGTCGTCAAAGAGGAGATCCGGGTCAATGTCTTGAACCAGCCGTACGGCGGGTTTCCGTGGCTGTCCCTGCCGCCGGTGCTGTTCGACACCTTTCCCAACGCGCACAACGGGTACGGCGACTTCGCGGACCTCGACAGTGCCACCGTCGCCGATGCCGCCGCGTTCTTCGACCGCTATTACGCGCCGGGCAACGCCGTGCTGTGCCTCTGCGGAGACTTGCCGGTGCAGCCGACAGCCGAACTTGCCGAGCGCTACTTCGGCTCCATACCGGCCCGGCCGACACCGCCGCCACCGTTCGCCGGCGAGCCGGATCTCACCAGCGAACGCCGCAAGTCCACAGTGGACTCACTGGCCAGGGCACCGGCTGTCGCGATGGGTTGGCGAATACCGGATCCCGTCGGCGACCTGGACAGCTACCTGCCGTACGTCGTACTTGCCGAAATCCTGTCCGAGGGCGACGCCTCGCGCCTGGAGCAGCGACTCGTACGACGGGATCGTGCCGCGCTACAGCAATCGGCGTACCTGGGTCTGTTCGGCGACCCGTTCGACAGCCGGGATCCGGTGACCATGACGGTGCAGGTCACCCATCCGCGGCAGGTCGCAGTGGACAGCGTTCTCAAGGCCGTGGACGAGGAACTGGACCGACTCGCGACGGAAGGGCTGGAGGACGGGGAGCTGCGCCGTGTCAACGCCCGGATGGCGACGCAGCTGTTGCGCGAGGCGGATTCGGTGGACGGCCGGACGCTGCAGTTCGCGGCGTACGAACTGGTGCACGGCCGGGCCGAACTGCTGGGCGAGATGCCTGGCCGCCTTGCCGGCGTCACCGCCGATTCCGTGGCTGCGGCGGCGGCCACCCTTCGACCCGAACGTCGCGCGGTGCTCGAACTCGTCGCCGGTGGTGGCAAGTGAGCCTCCTGGCGGTGCCGGCACTCGGACCCAGCCGCGCGGCTAGGCGCCCGGCCTCCGCCGAGCGGGTGCTGTCGTCCGGTTTGCGGGTACTCGCCGTCCGCCGGGCCGGCGTCCCCCTCGTCGAGCTGCGGCTGCGGATCCCGTTCGCCGGGCGGGCGGCCGTGCATCGGGCTCGGGCCTCGTTGCTGTCGAGCAGCATGCTGCTGGGCACTGATCAGCGCACTGAACTCGAATTGGCGCACGCGCTGCAGGAAGTCGGCACCGAACTGTCGGTGAGCAGCGACGCCGACCGGCTGCTCGTCGGCGGCGTGGTGTTGCGGGCCGGCCTGCCGGCGCTGCTCGACCTGCTTGCCGAAGTACTCACGGCAGCGTCGTACCCGTCCTCGCTCGTGGAGGGGGAGCGGCGGCGGCTCATCGAGCACCTTCGAGTGGCCCGATCCCAGCCCGACGTCATCGCGCGGGTGGCGCGTGCCGAGCGGCTTTTCGGTGCGCATCCCTACGGCCGCGTCCTGCCGGAGCAGGACGAGGTGGCCGCTCAGACGGCGACCGCCCTGCGCCGGCTGCACCGGGACCGCGTGCAACCCGGCGGCAGCACCCTCGTCCTCGTCGGTGACCTGTCCCCCGCCCGGACGCTGGATGCCGTCGAAGCGTCGCTGTCGGACTGGCCGGCCGGTGCCGCTCCCGTCTCGTCCGCGGCCGTGCCTCCGCTGGTACCCGGACCTCTCCTGCTCGTCGACCGGGCGGGCTCGGTCCAGTCCAGTCTGCGATTCGGCGGCAGATCCTGCGCCCGCACCGATCCTGGCTATCCGGCGATGCAGCTGGCCAACCTGGTGTTCGGTGGGTACTTCTCTTCCAGGTACGTGGAGAACATCCGCGAGGACAAGGGCTACACCTACACCCCGCGGAGCAGCATCGAGCACCGACAGGTGATCTCGTCCTTCTACATCGGAGCCGATGTCGCCACGAAGGTGACCGCACCGGCGCTGCTCGAGACGCGGTACGAACTCGGGCGGATGGCGACGCTGCCGGTCCGGCAGGCGGAGCTGGACACCGCGCGGCAGTACGCGCTCGGCAACCTCGCCATGTCCACGGCCACCCAGGCGGGGCTCGCCAGCACGCTGATCGGCCTTGCCGGGCCCGGCCTGGACCTGGACTGGCTCGCGGCTTACCGCAGGGGGCTGCTCGAGGTCACGGTCGAGGACGTCTTCGAGCAGTCGAGGACGTTCCTGGCGCCGTCCGGCCTCACAACGGTCATCGTCGGGGACGCCGACGCCGTCCGCGCGGACCTGGCGACGCTGGGCGAGGTGGAGTGACCGACCGGCGACCGGTGCTGTCCCGCGCAATCCATGACCGGGCCGCCATCCGGCGGCGCGACGCCGACTGGCTCGCGTCGGCCTGGTCAGCGGTCCAAATTCTCGTCGTAGACCCGGAGTACGCCGTACCGGTCGACGAAACCGAGCGAGGACCGCGCCTCCAGTGGCGCACGTCGTCCACAGTGGACAGTCCCGCTGACAGCATCTTCCTCGGCGAGCATGACGGCACGGCGTACGCCGCGATCCGCGGATCGCGGGATCTGCGCGCCGACCAGTGGCTCGGGCTGCGCGATGTCGGCGCCGCCCTGCCCGAGGTGGAGGCCGGCCTCCTGGTCCAGGCCGTCGCCGTGGCGCAGTGGCACGACCGGCATGTGTTCTGCCCCCGGTGCGGGCAGGAGACCGCCCCGGAGCAGGCCGGCTGGGTACGCCGGTGCCCGCAGGGGCACGAGCAGTTCCCGCGGACCGATCCGGCGGTCATCATGCTCGTGCACGACGGGGCCGACCGGTGCATCCTCGGCCGCCAGGCGGCGTGGCCGGCGGGCCGGTTCTCGATCCTGGCCGGATTCATCGAACCGGGGGAGTCAGCGGAGTCCGCGGTCGCCCGCGAGGTGTTCGAAGAGGTCGGCGTCGCAGTGACGGACGTGCGTTACGCGGGGAGCCAGCCCTGGCCGTTCCCCGGCTCGCTGATGCTCGGATTCACCGCCCGAGTCAGCGGCGACCCTACGTTGCACATCGACAACGACGAGATCGCCGAGGCGTACTGGCTCACGAAGAGCGAGGTGGCCGAGCAACCGGCGTTCCGGCGGCTGCCCCCACCGCTGTCCATCGCCCATCGGATCATCCTCGACTGGCTCGACGGCCTCCTGCCCTGACGAGCTACAACCGGTTGAGCAGCGCTGGGTGCTGCTGGTCGTCGGTGCGGATGACGATGTCGGCGATGCCGACCGGATCGACCTCCTCGACGTAGCGTTGGAACGCCGGCAGCGTCCAGTGCTCGTCCTCCGGCGTACGCCGGGTGAGCGCGGCCGGGCCGACGCTGACATGCACGGTCAGGTCGAAGGGCAATCCGCGGCCGAGTAGCAGCGGTCCGTCCACGAGCACGACGGCAGTGGCCGGCACCTCGGCGTACTCCGCCCGCGTCGCGCGGTCGGTGGCGGGATCCCAGAGGGTGGGCAGGAACCGACCGGTGCCGCCCGGCCCGAGCGGATCGAGCACCTCGCGGCGCAGGCCATCAGCGTCGAGCCAGTCGTAGTAGGAGTCCGGGTCGGTACGTCCGGACTCGTAGCGCAGCGAGCGTGGGCGGAGGAAGAAGCGGCTCTGTACCCGGATCGCGTGCCGCCCGGCAGCAGCGATCCACCGCCCGGTCAGCCGGGTCAGCAGTTCCACCTCCCACGGCTCGGCGCCGTCCATGGCGACCCGCAAGGGGTGCTCCGGCATACGACGGCCGATCAGCGCGGCCACCTCTTCCGGCACGGCCTCGGGAGGCAACGGACGCCAGACGGGGGGATTCGACACACCCCATCTTCACCGATGCGACTGAAGAATGACTTGAAAGATATATTTCGAAACGATACTTTCACATCATGAGCATGTCGCCACGCACCCGGATCTCCGATGCGCAGTCATTGCGGGCACTGGCACACCCTGCGCGGGTCGCGTTGATCGAGGCGCTGGCCGTGCACGGATCGCTGACTGCGACCGAGGCCGGTGAGCTCATCGGGCAGAGCCCGTCGAACTGCTCGTTCCATCTGCGCCAGCTGGCCAGATTCGGACTGATCGAGTCGGCGCCGTCCGCCGACGCCCGGAATCGACCGTGGCAGGTCGTAGAGGGCGGCATCGGTGTCGACGTGAACCACCTCGAGGATGCGGACTTCAACGCCGCGGCCGCCAGCCTCAACGAGCTGTGGATCGCCCGGCAGGCGGCGGCCGAGACGGACTGGACTCGTCGGTCCGCGCACGAGTCGACGTCGTGGCGGGAGGCGGCGTTCTCGGATCTCACCGTGCGCTGGCTCACCGCCGAGGAGTTGGCGCGCCTGCACGAGCGCGTCGACGAACTGCTGCTGGAGTTCCGCGACCGCCGCGATCCGGCGCAACGGCCTGCCGGCACCCGCCCGGTGCGCGCCTACTTCAGCGCCTTCCCAGCCGTCGTACAGCCCGACCGAGACGGAGACTGACCCATGCGTGCGCTGTTCGCCAACCGCGACTTCAGGCTGCTGTTCGCCGGCCTGGTGCCCTCGATGTTCGGCGACTCCGCGATGTTCATCGTGCTCGCCATCTGGGCGAAGGACCTCACCGGGTCGAATGCGGCGGCGGGCATCACCATCCTCGCCGTCGTGGCGCCTGCCACGATCGCGCCGTTCGTGGGATTCCTTGTGGACCGGGCGCGCCGCCGGCCGTTCCTGATGTGGACGAACGCCGCTGCGGCCCTGGTGGTGCTGCCGCTGCTGCTGATCGGGCCGAGCGGCCCGGTGTGGCTGGTCTACGCCGTCGCGTTCGGCTACGGCAGCTTCCTGGTGCTGCACACCGCGGCCATGTCCGGGCTGCTCAAGGCGATGCTGCCGGTGGAGCTGCTCGGGGACGCCAATTCGCTGCTGCAGTCCGTCCGGCTGGGCATGCGGCTGATCGCCCCGTTGTTCGGTGCCGGCGTCTACGCCGCATTCGGTGGTGCCGTGGTGGCGCTCATCGACGCGGCGACATTCCTGGTGGCGGCCTTGGTGCTTGCCCTGCTGCGGGTCGCCGAGGCGCGGCCGGTGCGCGAGCCGCAACGCCTGCGCACTGAGATGGCCGCCGGTGCCCGGTTCCTGCTCGCCGAGCCGGTCCTGCGCCGTGTCGTCCTGGCGCTGGGCGCCGCGCTGCTGCTGGTCGGACCGGTGGAGACCGCGTATTTCGCTGTCGTGGATGAGGGGCTCGGCCGGGAACCGTCGTTCACCGGCGTCCTGCTGTCGGTCGAGGGTGTCGGTGCGATCCTGGGCGCGCTGTCGGCGCCGAGGCTGATGCGGCGCCTCGGCGAGCAGCGGGTGATCGCCGTCGGGCTGGTCCTCGTG
>JACCXW010000105.1 GCA_013696785.1 Geodermatophilaceae bacterium
AACGTAGCCGGCGAACGCTGCGGCGCCGCACGGCGCACACCGATCGCCTCGGAGCCGCCACATGAGTCATCTGGTCGCGCGTCCGCCGCAGTCGCGACTGTGGCATCACGGCCCGGCGGTCCTCGCCGCCGCCGCAGTGACGGTCCTGCTGCTGTCCGCGCCCGAGGCCGGGTCGACGACAGGCGCCGTCCTTGCCGTCGGTGCGCTGCAACTGGTGCTGGTGTTGTCATGGCCGATCGCGTTGGTCTTTCGCGGGTACGTCGGCGCCGCCCTGATCGGTGCCGGTGCGGCCGCGGCGGCAGACGTCGTCATCGTCCGGGGAACCGACGACCGCGCGAGCGGCACGGTTGACTCCGGACTCTTCGGCTCCGACGACGGGTTGGGCCCACTGGCCGCAGTCCTGGCGCTGGCGCTGGTGCTCGCCTTCGTCCACCAGCTCACTCGACGTCCACCGCGGCGTGACGTCACCGACTCTCTGGCCGGCGATGTACTGCTTGCACTTGCTGTGGTCGCCGCTTCGACGTACCTCGTCCTGTTCCGACTGACGGACGGACCGGTTCTGCTCGAAACGTGCGTGGCCGCGATCGGGGCGGCTGTGGTCACCGGTCACCTCGTCGATCTCGTGCTCCCGTACCCGCGCATCGTCGACGGCGTCCCACGAGGGCTGTTGGGCTTCGTCCTGGGCACCGCTGCGGCGATGCTCGCGGCCATGTACCGCGGCGAGACCGACCGGCTGGTGGAGCAATTGGGAGCGGTGATCCTCGGCGGCGTCCTAGGCGGCCTGGCCTGCCTGATAGCGATCGGCGCCTCGTACGCGGCCACCGAGCGGCGCGGTGTCGTGGTGGCGCAATCTGCGGTACAGGCGGTGCTCCCGTTCGCGCTGGCGGCGCCGGTCGCCTATCTCATGTCAATTCTCGTCGGGGGCTGAACGTGTGAGGGTGTTGCTGATCGTCATCGGTGTCCTGCTTGCCGTCTTGTTGATCGTGGACCGCGTCGGGGTGGAGTACGCCGAGGACCGTGTCGCCGAGCAGGTGCAGGAGGACCTCGGACTCAGCGCGCTGCCGGGGGTGGAGATCAACGGGTTCCCGGTGCTGACCCAGGCCGTAGCGGGCGAGTACCACGACGTCCGGCTCACTGTGGACGCCGCTGATCTCGGCGAGTTGTCCGATCTCGACGTGGAGGTCCAATTGACCGGCGTACAGATTCCGCTCTCGGATCTGCTGGGCGGAGACATCGAGACGATTCCGGTCGAGGGTGTCGCCGGCACGGTTTCGATCCCGTACGCCGAGGTTGCGGCCCAGATCGGCTCCGGCGTCAGGGTGGCCGACGGTCCGGACGGGGTCGTCGTGAGCCAGACCCTCGACGTGCTGGGTGAGCAGATCGAGGTTTCCGGGACCGGCCGGATCAGAGTGGAGAGCTCCGATCAGATCGGCGTCACCGTCGTGGGGCTGAACCTGGCCGGGTTGGAGATCCCGGGCGTCCTGATCGAGCAGCTGCAGGAACAGTTGAGCTTCACCTACACCGTGCCCACGCTGCCCTTCGGGCAGCGGATCACCGGCGCGACGGCGACCGCCGACGGGTTCGATGTCAGCGCGGAGGCAGAGGACGCCGTCCTGGCACCGCTCTGATCCGTTCGGTAGGGCGCTCGCAGCTGCGGCCCTGAGCGCAGGGCACCAGGTTCCCGACCAAACCAGTCGGGAATAGAATGGGTCGGTGCGTGCTTCCTCCACCGTGACCGGAGTCGACGCCGTCCGCGAGCTGGACAGCCGCCGTACGCCCACGGTGTTGATCCTGGACAGCGCTGGACGGGTCGCCAGGCGCGCCAGCGGGCTGCCCACCGGCGCCGACGTGCGGAGCGCGGTGCGGCCATTGCTCGAGGTCTCATGAACGGCGCGACCGTAGTGCCGGTGCTAGCGTCGCGGCGTGAGCATGGTGCTGACGTCCCGGCGGTCGGTGGATCTGTGCCGTCTGGCCAGCGCACTGTGTCCCGGCTCCTGACCCGGCAGCTCGAATCCGTCAGGAGCAGTGCATGTCCGTAGATCCGCGTGGCCTCCGTTTCGCGGCATGGCTCACCACGTTCGTCCCGTCACTTTGAAGGAGCACACGCATGACCAGTAAGCGAGCAGACGTCCTTGTCGATGCCGACTGGGTGCAGGAACACCTCGAGGACTCGAACGTGGTGTTCGTAGAGGTGGATGAGGACGTCTCGGCGTACGACGGGGGTCATATCGCCGGTGCGGTCAAGCTGGACTGGAAGAGTGAGTTGCAGGACGCGGTGATCCGCGACTTCGTGTCCAAAGAGGACTTCGCGGCGTTGCTGTCGGCGAAGGGGATCGGCAACGACGACACCGTGGTGCTGTACGGCGGGAACAACAACTGGTTCGCCGCTTACGCGTACTGGTATTTCAAGGTGTACGGGCACGCGGACGTCCGGCTGTTGGACGGCGGGCGGAAGAAGTGGGAACTGGACGGGCGGCCCATGACGACCGATGCGGTCTCGCGGCAGGCCACCAGCTACACCGCGCAGGAGCAGGACACCTCGATTCGGGCGTTCCGCGACGAGGCGCTGGCCGCGATCGACACCCTGAACCTGGTCGATGTGCGGTCACCGGATGAGTTCAGCGGGAAGCTGCTCGCCCCGGCGCACCTGCCGCAGGAACAGAGCCAGCGCGGCGGGCACATCCCCGGTGCTATCAACGTGCCGTGGAGCAAGGCGGCCAACGACGACGGCACGTTCAAGACCGACGACGAGCTGCGCACGCTGTACGGCGAGGCCGGGTTGGATGACGGCCGGGACACCATCGCCTACTGCCGGATCGGTGAGCGGTCCAGCCACACCTGGTTCGTACTACGCGAACTCCTCGGCCACGACAACGTCAAGAACTACGACGGCTCCTGGACCGAGTACGGCTCACTCGTCGGCGTCCCGATCGCAAAGGGCGCCTGAGCGTGTGCGGTGCACCGCCGCAGGGAAGGAGTCTGGAGGGCGTGGACCTGACCAGTGAAACGGTGATCCAGGGTCAGGTCCTGCGCGAGGGCAGCCCGGTCCCGGCTGCGTACGTGCGATTGCTGGATGCCGGCGGCGAGTTCACCGCGGAGGTGAAAACCTCGGCCGAGGGTCGATTCCGGTTCTTCGCCGCACCTGGGCAGTGGACCCTGCGAGCACTGTCAGCCGGCGGCTCGGCCGAACACGGCCTGACCGCCGACAAAGGCCTGAACGAGGCACAACTCGAACTGAGCTAGAGGTCGATCCGAAGGCCGGCGATGCGGGAGCTGCGGGAGACGCGGCACCAGTTCGATCGGCCGTTCATCCTGGACTCCTCGGCGCACGTCGCCGAGTTCGCAGGAGACGCCACGCCCTTCGAT
The DNA here is from genome assembly GCA_013696785.1 of Geodermatophilaceae bacterium. GTDB lineage: Bacteria > Actinomycetota > Actinomycetes > Mycobacteriales > Geodermatophilaceae > JACCTY01. The sequence continues at coordinate 3,367 of JACCXW010000105.1, forward strand.
GAAGCGATCGCCGCGACGGTGCGTTGGTGGCAGCAGCGGCAGGCGGCCGCAGTACCCTCGCAGGCGTGATGGAGACGCTGCTGGTCCTGGTCTTGATCGTCGCGGCCCTGGCCGCCACGGCGGGTGCGGGCTGGGCGATCCACCGCCTCGCCCAGCGCCCGTCGTGACCGGCAGTCCGCCGGGTACGGACACGTACGACCTCCGCGCTGGCCCGGATCTTCATCCCGCTCTGCTGCCGCTGTTACCGCTGGTCGGCGTATGGGCGGGTGAGGGCCAGGTCGGCTATCCGACGATCGAGGGCCAGCACTACCGCCAGCGGGTCAGCTTCGGCCACGACGGGCGACCGTTCCTCGCCTATGAGTCGCGCACCGTCCTGCTCGGCCCGGACGGGGACGTCCTGCGGCAATCCGCCCGAGAGGTGGGCTGGTGGCGGGCCGGGGAGGGCGAGGAGTTCGAGGTACTGCTGGCGCACCCCACCGGCATCGTCGAGGTGTACGTCGGCGCCGCCACGGGTCCGGCCTCCTGGGAGCTGTCGACGGATGTCGTGGCCCGGACCCGCTCGGCGAAGGAAGTCACCGCCAATCACCGGCTGTACGGCGTCGTCGACGGCGCCTTGCTGTACGCCGTTGACATGGCCGCTGTGGGCCAACCGCTGCAGCCGCACCTTTCCGCCCGGCTGGAGCGAGTGGCCGGCTGAACGGGAGCCGATAGATTGGTGAACAGCGCGGGGCGACGCCTCGCTTCGTCCGGAGGTACTGCATGAAACTGATCAGGGGCGCGCTGAAGACGGGCATTGCCATGAAGGCGTTGGACATCGCCCGGCGCGAGATGAGCAAGCCGGAGAATCAGCGCAAGGCGAGGGAGATGTTCGCCAAGGCGCAGCGGGAGATACGCAAGCCGGAGAACCAGCAAAAGGCGAAGGACCTGCTCGGCAAGGTGGCCAAGCGCGGTACGACCGGCAAATCAGTCTGAACGGGTCCGGGCATGGACAATCCCCGGGCGGCTCCTGACACGTTCTGTCAGGGTCGGCTGGACGAGGGCCGACGCCCGGGGATCGGGTGTCCATCCGGTTCTGCCACACCGCCGTCGGCGGATGAGGTGGAACCTTCTGTCCGTTGGGACGGCGGCTAGCGGACGGCCACCTCACGTGTCCTGTAGCTATGCAACTCCGGACCACCTCCTCTCTCGTGTATTGAGCACGCTACGACGCTCCGCCGCAGGGTGCAACGGAAAACTCTGGAGGGCTATGAACGGCGCCGAGGCTCTTGTGCAGACGCTCGCCGCGAGCGGGGTCGACGTCTGCTTCGCGAATCCCGGAACGACCGAGTTGCACGTCGTTGCCGCCCTGGATGACATCGGCACGATCCGCGGCGTACTCGGACTGTTCGAGGGGGCAGTGACCGGGGCGGCTGACGGCTACGCCCGGATGACGGGACGACCGGCCGCGGCGCTGCTGCATCTCGGGCCGGGGTTGGCGAACGGGCTGGCCAATCTGCACAACGCGCGCCGGGCCTTCACGCCGGTCGTCGTCGTCGTGGGCGAGCACGCGACCGACCACCAGCACTACGACGCGCCGCTGCAGTCCGATATAGCCGCCCTTGCCGGCACCGTGGAAGGGTGGATCCGCCGCGTCGGGTCGGCGGCGGACGTAGGCCCGGCGGCCGCCGAGGCGGTGGCCGCGGCGATGGGGCCGCCGGGGCGCGTCGCCACCATGATCGTTCCGGCCGACGCGTCTTGGTACGACGGCGCCGAAGCCGCACCGGTGATCCCGCCCACGACCGCCCGGGACGTTGCGACCCAGACGATCGAGGAGATCGCGGGCGTCCTGCGATCCTCGGAGCCGACCGCGCTGCTCATCGGCGGTGCCGCGACGCACGGGGAGGCACTGCGTCATGCCGGCCGGATTGCCGGGGCTGCCGGCGCCCGGCTGCTCTGTGAGACGTTTCCGGCCCGGCTCGAACGTGGGGCCGGTCTGCCGGTGGCGGAGCGGCTGGCCTATCTGCCCGAGCAGGTTCGCGAGCAACTCGCCGGGACACGGCACCTGATCCTGGCCGGTGCCCGGGCACCAGTGTCGTTCTTCGGCTATCCGGAGCAGTCCGGCGACCTCGTGCCTGCTGGCTGCACCGTCCACGAACTCGCGGGTACCGGCACTGATGTCGCCGCCGCGCTCGGTGCGCTCTCCGAGCGGCACGCGGCTCCACACCTCGGCGGGGCCCCTGGGTCGGCCCGTGGTGACGCGCCGACGGATGAGCTGACGTTGCAGTCCCTCGGCTTGGCACTTGCGGCTTTGCTGCCGGAGGGCGCCATCGTGTCCGACGAAGCGATCACAGCCAGCGCGGAGCTGGCCGCAGCCACCGAGACCGCCCCGCCGCATGACTGGCTGAGCCTCACAGGCGGTGCGATCGGACAGGGGATTCCCGTGGCCACGGGTGCGGCGGTGGCCTGCCCGGATCGCCCGGTCGTCTCACTGCAGGCAGACGGCAGCGCCGTCTACACGATCTCGGCGCTGTGGACGCAGGCACGTGAGGGCCTCGACGTCACCACCGTGCTGCTCGGTAACCGCTCGTACAAGATCCTGGCGATGGAGGTCGGCCATCTCGGCCTCGGCGAGCCGGGCCGGTTGACGCAGGACATGCTCGGGCTGTCCCGGCCCGATCTCGACTTCGTCGCGCTGGCGCGGGGCTTCGGTGTACCCGGTGAGCGCCCGGGAACCGTCGAGGAGTTCAACGCCGCCTTCAGCCGCGCCCTCGCCGAACCAGGACCGCACCTGATCGACGTCCGGCTCTGACGGGGGGAGCGGCTAGGCGATGATGCCGGTCAGCTCCTGCACCGTCGGGGTCAGGCCGGCGTCCCCACGCGGTACGCCGTCCAGGCTGGTGACGGCGGCGGCACCTCGGACGCTGGACACGAGCCACACCGCGTCTGCCTGCTGCAGGTCCGCGATCGTTCCAGCCGAGACGGCTGTACCCAGGCCGGTGGTGCCGGCCCGGTCAAAGAGCAGCGCCTGCGTCGTGCCGGGCAGGATTCCGGTCTCTACCGGCGGGGTGTGCAGGATTCCGTCGCGTGCCCACACGACCGTCGACGTCGGCCCCTCCAGCAGCTGTCCGTCGAGTGCGACGAACAGCGCGTCGTCGGCACCGAGCGCCTTGGCGTGTCGCTGCGCGGCCATGTTGACGGCGTATGACAGGTACTTCACACCGCCGAGCAGCCACGGCGACGCGGCGCGCAGATCGGCAGGCAACCCCAGGGCCAGCGTCACGACCGAGATCCCCCGACGGCGCTGCTGCAGCACTTCGGGCGACAACGGGCTGAGGGTGCCGACAGCGGTGTGATCGCTGACCCCCTCGACGCCGCGCGTCAGCAGCAGCTTGAGCGCCGCCTCCCCTCCCTCGTGC